>JBAPYD010000486.1:0-9412 GCA_049284555.1 Chromatiaceae bacterium
CAGCGAGCGCGCCTGTGACGAGGAAGCGGCCCTCGCCAGCAGTGGGCGGCTATGCGTCGCTGGGACGCTCCTCAAGGTGGCCCGTTTGAACGCCACGCGCCGACTGCCGACGGACGTGCTGCTCCCGACCGTGACCGGGGCGGACCTGGAGGCACGGATCGAGGCACTGTTACGGCCTGCCGCAGAACGGCAGATCGCACCCTGGTCGCTGCTCATCCCCGGTGCCGGCGTCATCCTGATGCTTGCCGCCCTCTATTCCGACCGGCTCCATCACGGTGTCGAGTCGGCGCTGCACCTGCTCATCCCTTGATTCCGCTATGACCTATCCGTTTGACACTTCGATCGAAAAGCCGACCCACGCTCGGTATTTGTCGCGAGCATCGCGGTTGGCACCACAGGTTCTCGTGATCGCGGCCGCCTTGACCCTGACGGCATGCGACCTGCCCCGGGGCCTTGGCTTCGGCCACGGTCATGATCACGAGCATGGGACCGACCACGACCACGGTGCCGAGCATGCGCCAGCGCACGACGATCATGGCGGCCATGACCAATTGCACGGGGAGCACGGTCACGGGCACGATCCAGGCGCGATCGCGGTCACCCATTTCACCGAGGCCACCGAGCTCTTCGTCGAGTTTCCGGCCCTCACCGTGGGGGAGGAATCCGGCTTCGCGGCCCACCTCACCCGACTGGACGACTTTCGCCCGGTCGCCGAGGGGAGGGTCAGCGTGCGCTTGTCCGGCGGCGAACTGCCGGACGAGGTCTTCAGCGTCGATGCCCCCTCGATCCCTGGCATCTTCCGTCCAGTGGCCATTCCCGAGCACGCCGGTGAGCGTACCGTCTCGCTGACCCTGGAGGCGCCCGGCCTCACCTCCACCCACGAGCTCGGGACCTATCAGGTCTATCCCGATCGCGAGAGCGCCTTGGCCGACCAGCCCGCGGAAGAGGAGGCTGGCGACGAGATCAGCTTCCTCAAGGAGCAGCAGTGGAAGGTGGATTTCGCCACCGCCCCGGTGCAGCGGCGCCCGCTTCATGCCTCGGTGCGCGCCACCGGGGTGATCAAGGCCCGCAAGGACGGCGAGGCGGTGGTCGGCGCCCCGGCCGCCGGACATCTTCTCGCGAGCGACGCCTTCCCCCGGATCGGTACCCGGGTATCCGCCGGGCAACCGCTGGCGACCATTCTGCCGAAAGTTGCCGGTGACCAGGTCGACGTGGCATCCCTGGAGCTGGCGGTGGAGCGCGCCCGCTCCGAGCACCAGTTCGCCGAGCGCGAGCACGCGCGACTTCAGACCCTGGTGACCCAGCGCGCCGCCTCCCCGCGAGACCTCAACGAGGCGGAGAACGCCGAGCGGGTGGCCAAGGCGGAGCTGGTCGCGGCCACCGAGCGGCTCGCACGTTACCGGCGCACCCTGGGCAGCGAGGGAGCACCCGAGGACATCGGACTCAAGGTCCGCGCCCCCATCGCGGGCACGCTGGCGGAGATCCTGGTCACAGCGGGGAGCTACGTTGAGGAAGGGGACGAGATGTTTCATATCGTCGACACCGATCGCCTGTGGTTGGAGGCGAGCGTGGCCGAGGCCGACGTCGGCCGCCTGCGCGATCCGCAACGGGCCTGGTTCTCGGTCGAGGGTCTTCAGCGAACCTTTACCGCCGACCCGGCAACCGGCGGCCAGCTGGTCGCCTTCGGCACCCTGGTCGATCCAGTACGGCGGACCGTGCCGCTGGTGTTCGAGCTGTCCAATCCCGACGGCCAACTGCGGGTCGGGATGTTCGCCGACGTGCGCATCTCCACCGGCGACAGCGCGGAGGACACGGCCCTGCCGGTTTCGGCGATCGTCGAGGAGGCGGGCCAGGATGTGGCCTACGTGATGCTCGGCGGTGAGTCCTTCGAGCGGCGCGTGGTGCGTTTAGGGATTCGCGACGGAGACCATGTCCAGGTCGTCGAGGGCGTCGCACCCGGGGAGCGGGTAGTGACCCGCGGCGCCTATCTCGTGCGGCTCGCCGGCGCGTCACCGGCCGCGGCCGGCCACGGCCACGCGCATTGAGGCGGCCATGATCGCAAGCATCATTCGCTGGTCGCTGACAGACCGATTGTTCGTGGTCCTGGGCGCCCTGCTGCTGCTCCTGTGGGGCGGCTACGAGACGCTTCGCATGCCCGTGGACGTCTTTCCCGACCTGACTGCGCCGACGGTCACCGTGGTGGTCGAGGCCCACGGCATGGCGCCCCAGGAGCTGGAGACCCTGGTCACCTTCCCCATCGAGACGGCGCTGAACGGTGCCTCCGGTGTGCGCCGGGTGCGCTCAAACACCGGGGTCGGCATCGCCCTGATCAACGTCGAGTTCGAATGGGGCACGGACGTCTACCAGGCGCGCCAGGTCGTCGCCGAGAAGCTCCAGCTGGTCCGCGGCACACTCCCCCCGGAGATCCCTCAGCCGATCCTGGCCCCAGTCACATCCATCATGGGCGAGATCCTATTCATCGCCCTGACCTCGGACCGGCACAACGAGATGGAGCTTAAGACCGCCGCCGACTGGACCTTGCGCCGGCGCCTGCTGGCGGTTCCGGGCGTCGCCGAGGTCATCTCCACCGGCGGCGAGACCAAGCAGTACCAGGTGGTGCTCAAGCCCGCGCGTCTTGCCGCCTATGGCATCGCGACGGACGAGGTGATCGTGGCCCTGTCGCGCTCCAACGAGAACATCTCCGCCGGCTTCTACGCCGAGGGTGGGCAGGAGTTCCTAATCCATGGGCTCGGGCGGGTGCAGTCCCCGGCGGACATCGGCGACACCCTTATTGCCATGCGCGGCGGCGAGCCGGTGCTGGTCAAGCACATCGCCGAGGTGCGCATCGGCCCGGCCCTGAAACGTGGCTCGGGTGCGGCCAACGGGCGGCCCGCCGTGGTGATCGGTATCCAGAAGCAGCCGACGGCGAACACTCTGAGCCTGACCCGGGACATCGACGCCGTACTGGCGGACATCCAGGCCGCGCTGCCCGAGGGCATGCACATCGAGACCCATGTCTTCCGCCAGGCGGATTTCATCGGCCTCGCCATCGACAACCTGGTGCATGCCCTGCGCGACGGCGCCCTGCTGGTGATCGTCGTCGTCTTCGCGTTCCTGGTCAGCCTGCGGGCAACCCTGATCAGCCTGATCGCCATCCCGCTGTCCCTGGTCACGGCGCTGATCGCCATGAGCGCCCTGGGCGCCACCATCAACACCATGACCCTGGGCGGCATGGCCATCGCGCTGGGCGCCCTGGTGGACGACGCCATCATCGTGGTGGAGAACATCGTGCGCCGGCTGCGTCAGCGCCGCGAGCTTCCGGAGGCCCAGCGACCACACCCGCTCGCCACCGTCTACCACGCGACCCGAGAGATTCAGGGCTCGATCGTCTTCGCGACCCTGATCATCATGCTGGTGTTCCTGCCGCTGTTCTTCCTCTCCGGGGTGGAGGGGCGGCTGCTCGCCCCGCTCGGCTTCGCCTACGTGGTCTCGCTGGCGGCCTCGCTGCTGGTGGCCATTACGGTTACGCCCGTCTTGAGCTCCCTGCTGCTGCCGGGTTCGAAGGTGATCCGCGACGGCAAGGAAGGCGCGCTTGCCAGGCTGCTCAAGGCGCTCTACCGACCTGTGCTCGACCTGACCGTTCGGCGCTGGCTGCTGGTGACACTCGTCGCGGGTGTCGGCTTCGGCGTCGCCGTTGTCTATCTGCTGTCCGCGGGGCGCTCGTTCCTGCCCGACTTTAACGAGGGCAGCCTGACCGTGAGCGCGGTCACCATCCCCGGCACGGCGCTGGCGGAATCCGACGGACTCGGCCGGATGGTGGAGGAGATCCTGCTAAAACAACCCGAGGTGGTCGCTACCGCCCGGCGCACCGGCCGGGCGGAGCAGGACCCACACGCCCAGGACGTGCACGCCTCCGAGATCGAGGTGCGCCTCACGATGGGTGAGCGCGGCAAGGAGGATCTGCTCGCCGCCCTGCGCGAGGAGCTGACCGCGGTGCCGGGCACCAACATCGTCATTGGTCAGCCCATCTCCCACCGCATCGACCACATGCTCTCGGGCACCCGGGCCAACATCGCGATCAAGATCTTCGGCCCCGACCTCCATGAGCTGCGCCGCATCGCGGCCCGCGTCGAAACCCTGGTCAAGACCATCCCCGGCGCCGTGGACGTGGCCGCCGAGCAGCAGGCGGACATCCCGTTCCTGACCGTCGAGCTCAAGCGCGCGGCCATCGCGCGCCACGGATTGAGCGTGCGCGACCTCGGGGAGGCCATCGAGACCGCCTTCCTGGGGTTCGAGGTCTCCCGGGTGCTGGAGGGCGAGACGACCTTCGATCTGGTCGTGCGCTATGAGCCTGACAGCACCGCTGACCTGGATGCCATCCGCTCCACCCTGGTGACGACGGCGACCGGCGCGCGGCTGCCCCTGCACGCGCTGGCGGACATCCGCAAGGATCGTGGACCCAACACCATCGGCCGCGAGAACGTGCAGCGCAAGATCGTGGTCATGGCCAATGTGGCCGGCCGCGACCTGCAGGGGGTCGTCGACGACATCCGCCGGGTGATCGCCGAGGAGGTACAGCTTCCAAGCGGCTATCACGTTGCCCTGGGGGGGCAGTTCGAGAGCGCCGAGCAAGCCTCGCGCACCCTGTTGGTCCTCGGCATCGCCGTGACCATCGGCATCTTCCTGCTCCTGTTCGTCGCCTTCCGCTCGACCCGCGACGCTCTGCTCGTCATGCTCAACCTGCCCCTGGCCCTGATCGGCGGCGTCATGGGCGTCTTCGTATCCGGCGGCGTGCTCTCGGTGGCCTCCATCATCGGCTTCATCACGCTGTTCGGCATCGCCACCCGCAACGGCGTCATGCTCATCGCCCACATTCATCAGCTGGCGGACCACGAGGGCGTCGCCGATCCCCTGGAAGCGGTGAAACGGGCGGCCACCGAGCGCCTGGTGCCGATCCTGATGACGGCATTGGCCACGGGCCTCGCCCTGATCCCCCTGGCGCTTGCCGTTGGCCAGCCAGGCAGCGAGATCCAGGCCCCCATGGCCATTGTCATTCTGTTCGGCCTCTTCACGTCAACCGCGCTGAACATGATCGTGGTTCCGGCGCTATATCTGCGCTTCGGGAACATAGGGAAAGCGCGGTGGCAGATGTCCCGTCGACTTGAGCTGACGGGATAACGAACGGAGCCATTAGGGGAGCGCTACGCCCACAGTGACAAAGAACACTCCGCGCCGTGGGGCATGCTGAGTCGCACCGGGGCTAACCGGGTCCTAATCAACAGGGGGGATTTCAGGGACGGACCACGATAAACTCCGAGGATCTTGCCTGCCTCCGGGGCACCGCAGAAAACTTCTCGAACTTGTTCAGGCGGACGCGGATGACGACGGTAGCCAGCACCTTGGGGCCGTTGACGCAGGAAGCCATCTTTTAGTCGACCTGATTATCAACGAAACTCAGCTCACCCATGGCCCGCATAACCTACTGTTTCTATGGCGGTTGCCATTTCCGGTAGGAGTGGGTCCAGCCTGCGGCGATACAGGATGGGGCCCACAGATCCGCCAGAGCCGAGTTCGCGGCGGCCCGTTCCGATATCCGCTGAGCACCTCCTCGCCAGGGAAAACCTAGGGAGCGACAGAGACATGCGCGCAATCACACGCTTGGTCGTCTTGACCGCGGCACTGCTCGGCACCGGCGCCGCTACGGCGTCCGATGAGCCCGCGGCGGCCGGGAAGCAGACTCAGGTAGTCGGTGCGGATCGTGACGACCATGGCTGCATCCCTTCGGCCGGATACCGTTGGTGTGCGAAGGTGCAAGAGTGCGTGCGTCCCTGGGAGCTTGCGAAGGAGAAGGGGCTCGATCCGACCCCTGAGGCCTTCGAGGACTACTGCCGGGACGAGTAGCAGCCACAGGCTGGGCGCAGGAGCGGAACCAGCCTGCGCGCTCCGAGAGGCGCGACGCCCGAAGCGCCTCACTTCCGGCGGCTTATCGCCACTGACAAAGTCGGGCGATCCCTCGCCCAGACGGAAACCGCAGTGGTCAGCGTTTCCCTCCCTGTCTCATCCTAGCGCCCGCACCTCCCGGGACCCGCTTTCTAAACCGGGCGTTTGTGAAGCCCGGTTGCCGAATCCTTGCACGCCCGCGAAACGGCCAGCAGCCGCCCAGCGAGACGTCCGTCACCAAGGACGCCAGACCCCGTATCTTCCCCCGGGGCTCGGTCATCAATCCCAGCACCGGCGAAAAGATGCCACGCACCCAGTTTCTGGGCGGCTATACGGTCAACGCCAAGCAAGATGGCCTGACCGAAATGTAAGCGTTCAGCCCCCCCTTTCGATATGCCCTCCATGGCGTCTGGATCCCGGCAGTCCATGCCGGGATGACGGGGAGGGTCTGAACGCTTACGAACTGGCTCATGGACGTCACTGCCCATTGTGGCGACCAGACATTCTCGCTCCAGGGGAATATGCCATGGGTCGACGTGGAGGACGCGCCGGACCATAACGCCGAGTACGTGCTCAACCTGACTGTTCCCTCCGACAAGGCCGCTTCCGACGCGGGCATGTGGATGACGGCCCCGGGCGATGATGCGTTTTTCGCTGCCGCAAACGGAATCAAGGGAACGATTAGGATGCAGCAGACCGGGATGGTCAATGTCGAGATCAAGAAGGGCGTGTTCGATGATGTCGCGACCCGAACGGAGGCGGTAGCCACCCTGACTGGCACGGGCGTCCCGTTGGGCCTGGTGCGCAACTTCGCGACCGTGATGTCGGTGCTTAACAGCGACGCTGATCAACTGCCATCCTGGCATTCGATCGGCTCGCGTCCCGAGACGCGCGATTTTCAACAGCGGAGAACCCTTGAAAAATGCGAGCCCGGCCTCGCCGTGCAGTCTTCCGCTGCTCGCCATAAATAGCAATGAATAATAGAGACAGCGCTGAATAGGGATGCCCCAGGGGCTGTCCCGGTTTTGACTCGCCATCCGGTGGGCTAGACAGGAAAAGACCAACTGCCGTCTTTAATGTTGAAGGCAATCGCTTACCGCAAACCTGACCGTCCCTGCCGGTCCCACGCCGCCCCTGGCGAAGCGTGCCATTCTCAGCTATAAGTCTTCAAGCCTTCCCGCGGACCCTGATCCCAGCATACCCGCGACTTCCGAAGTCGCTGAGACGGGCCGCGTTGGGCTTGTCCACAAAACGAAACGGAGCCTGAGGAGTGTGATCCATGAAAAATTGCACAGGTTCGGTCCGGTTGACGACCGTGAAGAATTGGTCTGTGGCGATGGCTTTCTTGGTCAGCGCCGCCGTGGCGAGCATGCCGGCACTGGCCGGCAAGAAGGGCGAAGACGACCTGCCGACCGCGCAGCTGCTTTCCCTGCAGCTTGCCATCATGGCTGCGGTCGAGGCGGAGTCAACCTGCGCGGAGCAGGGCTACCGGGTCAGTGTCGCGGTCGTCGACCGGGGGGGGCTGGTCAAGGCGCACATCCGAGGTGACGGATCGGGTCCGCACACGCTCGAGAGCGCACGCAAGAAAGCCTACACCTCGGCCTCGCTAGGACGCCCAACGACCGACCTGGTGAGCGTGGTCGTCAGCAACCCGGCAGCCGAGGGGTTGCGGGACATGAACGAGAGCATACTCATCCTCGGCGGCGGACTACCGATCGTCGCCGGGGGGGAGATCATCGGTGGCATCGGTGTCGGGGGCGCGCCGGGCGGGGATTTGGACGAGGAGTGCGCGCAGGCAGGCCTGGATCGCATCGACCGAGCGATCGACTAGCCGCGTTGGGCCTTGACAGTTAGGAAAGCCGACAACCCTGCCCACTTCGGTGGGCAGGGGATCGGCGGTGTGTTCAGGGACTTAGTTATTTCAGGGACAGGCCACGAGGCGCAGACGCGGAGCTGGGCGGCGTGCCCACAGATCAGGGGCCAGAGGCCGGCGGGCGGTCAAGAGTCGCGCGACTCCGTAGCCGTGCCTCGGTGTGAAGGGTCAGCCGCCGGATGCAGGGCGCCGCTCCCGGCGTTTGAGCCACACCTCCAGGCCTTGGGCGTTGAGCTCGGTGTCGATCGCCAGCAGATCGGCGACGGTCGCGTCGCCCAGGGTCACGCCGTGGGCCCTGGCGCTCGCCATCAGGTACGCCGATACGGCCGACTTGAGTCGGGCCGGCCGCTCGGTGTCGTCCCGGCCCTCCTCGGCCAATGCCATAGCGGCCTGGTCGCGGATGCTCTGGCGCAGGGCCTCCAACAGGGTCTCGGGTTTCTCGACGCGGCCGTAGTGGGTCAGATACATGGCCTTGGGCGCAAGGGCCATGAGGCGGTCGATGCTCGCCAGCCAAGCGCCCGGGTCGAAGGCCACCGGGGTGGTGGGGGCGAAGATCCAGGGCCCGCGCCCGGTGTCGAATTCCCGGTAGGAGATGCCGAAGGTGTCGCCGGTGAAGCAGCCGCCGGTCCGCTCGTCGTAGACACAGCCGTGGTGGTTGGCGTGGCCCGGGGTGTCGAGGAAGGTCAGCCGTCGGCCGCTCAGATCGATCTCCATGCCGTCCCGGGCCTCCGTGACCCGCTCCTCCGGGACCGGGGTCAGACCTCCGAAATCCCGCTCAAATGCCTCCTTGCCGTAGACCGCCGTCGCCCCGGCGATGAGCCGGGACGGATCGATGAGGTGGGGCGCCCCCTTGGGATGGACCACCAGGCGCGCCTCCGGACAGGCTGCCATCAGGTCCCCAGCGCCGCCCCCGTGGTCGAGGTGGACATGGGTCGGGATCACGAAGTCCACGTGCCCGGGGCCGAGACCCAGGTCGGCCACCACCGCCAGCAGTTTGGGTACGGTCCGCGCCGTTCCCGTGTCCACGAAGGCCAGCCGATCGCCGGATCGCACCAGGTAACAGGCGGCGAGACCCGGGCGGTAGAGGCCGGTCTCGATGCGGTAGATCCGATCGCCGGTTTCTTCGTAGTAGGAGGCCACGGACGGTTCTCCCTGGTGGACGAGCGCTCAGGGCGCCAAGAGTGCGTCGGGTGTGGGCGCTCACGTGCCTGAGCCCGGCGACGCGGCGCTGGCCGGCGACCGCAGCCCGGAGGGTGCCGCTCCCATCTCTGATTCACGGGCGACACTTTATGTCATATCCGGGAGACGGGGCAGTCCGCGTGACGTGCTCGGTCGGGTAGGGGATGCTCGAATCCCTCAACGGACCCCGGGGCTTCCCGAAGATGTTCCGCTCCCGCGTTCTCTACCAGGCGCTGATCGGCATGCCAGACCGGCCGGCGCGCGGCAGCTCGCAGCCGTCGCTCGATCAGATCCAGCAACGCCCCCTCCGGGCTACTCAGCCCCGCTTGCTTCGGACCCGGACCGGGTCACCGACGCACCGTTCGGATCCCTCCTTCCCAACCCCGTCGCCGCGCGGCCCGCTCGTGGAGTCCCGGGGAC
>JBAPYD010000487.1:0-1517 GCA_049284555.1 Chromatiaceae bacterium
CCCCTGGAACTCGTCGTAGTCGGCGACCAGGCGGGTTGCCGCCTGCCCGGCCAGGTCGTCCTCCAGCTCCGCGGCCCGCCGCCCGGTCGTTAGGGCCCGGGTGACTGCCGCGGCGACCCGCCGTGCCTGGGCTCGCAGCTCCTCCGGGTCCTTCTCCCACAGGGCCTCCACACCCTCCAGCAGGCGCCGGAGGTCCTGGGGCGGGAAGTAGGTGCCCGCGATGATGGTCTCCGCCTCCGGGGTCAGGATGCTGGTCATGGGCCAGCCCCCCTGGCCCGCGAGCAGCTGCACCGCCGTCATATAGACCTGGTCCAGGTCCGGCCGGACCTCCCGGTCCACCTTGACGGCGACGAAGTGGCGGTTGAGGAGCCTCGCGATCTCCAGGTCCTCGAAGCTCTCCCGCTCCATCACGTGGCACCAGTAACAGGTTGAATAACCGATGGAGAGAAACACCAGCCTGCCCTCGCGCCGGGCCCGATCGAAGGCCTCCGGCCCCCAGGGATACCAATCCACCGGGTTGTGCGCGTGCTGGATGAGGTGCGGCGAGTCCTCGAGGATCAGCCGGTTGGTGAAGCGCGGCCGGCCGTCCGGGAGCAGATGTTCGGTGCGCGGCTGGTACGCCGGACCCTTGGCGGCCAAGGCCGCGGAGAGCCGCTGCTCCACCTCGGGGGACCGCGAAGAAGCCTCGGCCCCCCCCTCCGCTCGACCCAACATCGGGCTCAGTAGTACCCAGACTCCCAAGGCGAGGGTCGCCGGCGCCAGCCTCCAGTGACCGTAGGTGGTTGATCTCATCGATGCCATCTGCTGACTGAAGCGGCGGCGCGGGCGCGCCGCAGCGCCGCTCACTTTATCCCACCGGGTCTGCTCAGAATAACCCGAGCCGCATCCGCCGTATTCATCCACCGCTGCTACCAAGGCTTGAGGGAACTGATTGTCTCTAGTCGCCTCGGGTTGCCGCTACGGCAGCAATCGGCCAGAAACAGCGGATTGGCAAGATCATTCCGCTATCGCCGCGGCCAAGGAAGAGGACTGGGAGTACGAGGTGCCGAAGCTCGGTGCGAGCATGTCCACCGTCATGGTCAGCCTCGATGGCGCCATGATCCCGATGGCCGACAGCGCGGGCTACCGCGAGGCGATGGTCGGCACGCTGGCACAGGCGCGCTATCCGCAACGCCATGCCGAGGACAAACGCTCGCACTGGCGCCATCAGCAGTGCACCGAACTCAAGCACGATCGCAACTCCGTGGACCGGCTCATCGCGGAAGCAGCTACCCTCTCCTCGCGGCGTACCTCCTTGTCGCAGACGCTTCGCGATGCCGCCTACAGCGCTTGGACCTACTTCAACAACCATCGCCACCAGATGGACTACCCCGGCTTCCTCGCCGAGCACCTGCCGATCGGATCGGGCGTGACCGAGGCCGCCCGCAAGACCCTCGTCAAGCAGCGTCTGTGCGCCTCCGGGATGCGCTGGAAAACCAAAGGGGCCAAGATCATTCTCAGCCTGCGCTCGCTGGTCC
>JBAPYD010000488.1:0-3480 GCA_049284555.1 Chromatiaceae bacterium
GGTCTCAGTTGGCCGGCTTCACGCCGGCTTGACTGTTTCATAGTCCGGTTTCTGGGTCGGCTCCCGGGGCGCTAATCCGCTCTGCTACGGCCCTGCTCCGAGTCGAACGATCGCCACGCTGCGCATCCGCGGCCGCCCCCGGAAGGCGGGCGGCGAAGCGGCACCCGACTGCGTCCCGTTCGCCTGTGTCGAGCTGGCTCGAATTCGAGACTTGATGGTTTGGATCAAGGCGCGACGGCGCCCCTGGAGACTGTTTGCATGGCCACGATCAACCAACTGGTGCGCAAGCCGCGCAAGCGCGTTGTCGCCAAGAGCAGCGTGCCGGCCCTGGAGGCATGTCCCCAGCGCCGGGGTGTCTGCACCCGTGTCTACACCACGACGCCGAAGAAGCCGAATTCGGCCCTGCGGAAGGTGGCCCGTGTGCGCCTGACCAATGGCTACGAGGTGGCTTCCTATATCGGCGGTGAGGGTCACAACCTCCAGGAGCACTCCGTGGTGCTGATCCGCGGCGGCCGTGTCAAGGACCTCCCCGGCGTGCGCTACCACACCGTGCGCGGCACCCTGGACACCTCGGGCGTCGAGAAGCGGCGCCAGGGCCGCTCCAAGTACGGCGCCAAGCGCCCGAAGAAGTAATCAGACGCAACCGCGGAACAGATCCCGGACCAATACGAATCGAAGGTCGGAGCCCCGAAGATGCCAAGAAGACGCGTTGCTGCACGGCGCCAGATCCTGCCGGACCCCAAGCATGGAAGTGAGCTGTTGACCAAGTTCATCAACATGCTCATGGAGGACGGCAAGAAGTCCGTGGCCGAGCGGATCATCTACACCGCCCTGGATCAGATCGCGGCTAAGAAGGGGAGCGAGCCCGTGGGCTTGCTGGAGCAGGCCATGGAGAACGTGCGCCCCGTGGTGGAGGTCAAGTCCCGCCGGGTCGGCGGTGCAACCTACCAGGTCCCTGTCGAGGTCCGTCCAACCCGCCGCAACTCGCTTGCCATGCGCTGGCTGATCGATGCGGCGCGCAAGCGCTCCGAGAAATCCATGGCCCTGCGTCTTGCCGGCGAGCTCATGGATGCGGCGGACTCGCGGGGCTCCGCGGTGAAGAAGAAGGAAGACACCCACCGCATGGCGGAGGCCAACAAGGCCTTCTCCCATTACCGCTGGTAACGGCGTCAAACGGATTCGCAAAACAGCAGGGCGGAGACAGTCGTGGCACGTAGCACCCCCATCGAGCGATACCGAAACATCGGGATCATGGCGCACATCGACGCCGGCAAGACCACCACGACCGAGCGCATCCTCTACTACACGGGTGTGTCGCATAAGATCGGTGAGGTGCACGACGGCGCCGCGACCATGGACTGGATGGAGCAGGAGCAGGAGCGGGGAATCACCATTACGTCCGCCGCCACCACCTGTTTTTGGAAGGGCATGGATCTGGCCCGTCCCGAGTATCGGATCAACATCATCGATACCCCCGGGCACGTGGACTTCACCATCGAGGTCGAGCGCTCGTTACGGGTGCTCGACGGCGCCTGCGCCCTCTTCTGCGCGGTTGGCGGCGTGGAGCCCCAGTCCGAGACGGTGTGGCGTCAGGCCAACAAATACGGCGTACCGCGTCTGGGCTTCGTCAACAAGATGGATCGCATGGGGGCCAATTTTCTGCGCGTCGTGCAGCAGCTCAAGGATCGATTGGGTGCCAACCCGGTCCCGCTCCAACTCCCTATCGGTGCCGAGGAGCACTTCAAGGGGGTGGTGGATCTCGTCAAGATGAAGGCGATCCTCTGGGACGAGGAGTCCAAGGGGATGAAGTTCGACTACGTCGAGATCCCCGAGGACATGCTCGAGCAATGCCAGGAATGGCGCGAGACGATGGTCGAGGCCGCGGCCGAGGCCAACGAGGAATACATGGAGAAGTACCTGGAGGGGGAGCCTCTGACAGAGCAGGAGATCATGGCCGGGATCCGTGCCCGCACCCTGAAGAGCGAGATCACCCCGATGCTCTGCGGCTCCGCCTTCAAGAACAAGGGCGTCCAGGCCATGCTGGACGCCGTGCTGGATTACATGCCATCGCCAGTGGAGGTGCCGGCGATCAAGGGCATCCTGGACGACAAGGATGAGAGCGAGGCCGAGCGGCCCGCGTCTGACGAGGCCCCTTTCGCGGCCCTGGCGTTCAAGATCGCGACCGACCCCTTCGTCGGCACCCTGACGTTCTTTCGGGTCTATTCGGGCGTACTCAACTCGGGCGATAGCGTCTACAACCCCGTCAAGGGTCGCAAGGAGCGCATCGGCCGCATCCTCCAGATGCACGCCAACGACCGTCAGGAGATCAAGGAGGTCCGCGCGGGGGATATCGCGGCAGCGGTGGGTCTGAAGGACGTCACCACGGGCGACACCCTGTGCGATCTGAGCAATGTGATCACCCTGGAGCGGATGGAGTTCCCGGACCCGGTCATCTCGGTCGCCGTGGAGCCCAAGACCAAGGCCGACCAGGAGAAAATGGGTATCGCCCTGCAGAAGCTCGCCCAGGAGGACCCGTCCTTCCGGGTGCGCACGGACGAGGAATCCGGGCAGACCATCATCTCCGGAATGGGCGAGCTGCATCTGGAGATCATCGTCGACCGCATGCGTCGCGAGTTCAAGGTCGACGCCAATGTGGGGGCCCCCCAGGTCAGCTACCGGGAGACCATCCGCAATCCGGTCCAGCAGGAGACCAAGTTCGCCCGCCAGACCGGCGGCCGTGGCCAGTACGGGCACGTCTACATCAAGCTGGAGCCTCAGGAGCCGGGCAAGGGTTACGAGTTCGTCAACGCGATCGTCGGCGGCGTCATTCCCAAGGAGTACATCCCGGCGGTGGACAAGGGGATCCAGGAGGCGATGCACAGCGGCGTGCTCGCCGGCTTCCCGGTCGTGGACGTCAAGATCACCCTCTATGACGGCTCCTACCACGAGGTGGACTCGAGCGAGATGGCCTTCAAGATCGCGGGCTCCATGGCCTTCAAGGAAGGCGCTCACAAGGCCAAGCCAGTGCTTCTCGAGCCCATCATGAAGGTCGAGGTGGTGACGCCCGAGGAGAACATGGGCGATGTCATGGGCGACCTCAACAGCCGCCGGGGCATGATCCAGGGCATGGACGATTCCCCCTCCGGGAAGATCATCCGCGCCGAGGTGCCCCTGGCCCAGATGTTCGGCTACGCGACGGATCTGCGCTCGGCCACCCAGGGCCGCGCCACTTACAGCATGGAGTTCGCCAAGTACAACGAGGTGCCCGCCAGCATCGCCGAGGCGGTCTCCAAGAAACAGTAAGGCTCGATAGGGGATTACCGGCATGTCCAAAGAAAAGTTTTCGCGCACCAAGCCCCATGTGAACGTGGGCACCATCGGGCACGTGGACCATGGCAAGACCACGCTGACGGCGGCGATCACGTTGCATCAGGCGAAGAAGTTTGGTGGAGAGGCGCGGGCGTACGATCAGATTGACAA
>JBAPYD010000489.1:0-2418 GCA_049284555.1 Chromatiaceae bacterium
CCCGATGATCTGGTGGCTAGGCAGCGGCCCCCAGTAGCGGGAGTCGAAGCTGTCCCGCGTGGCGCCCATGATCCACAAGTCGTCTTGGGCGAGGTCCAGCTCCCGTGTGTAGTGCCCCTGGGGCTGGCCTAGGGTCCTCGCTAGATCCAGTCCCTCGCCAACACGCTTCCCATTGACCGTCGTGGCCGCGGACGACACCGACACATGGTCCCCCGGGCCGCCGACCACCCGCTTGATGACCAGCCGCTCCAGGGGAAAGAGGGGTGCCATCCGCTCCCCGGCGAAGAAGGCATAGAGCCCGCCGCGCTCCACCCGGCGGTTGTGGCGGTCCACCAGGAAGACCCGGTAGGGCGGCAGACACTTGGCCACCTGGTCGTTGATCGTGACCACGAAACGGCTGCCCGCGTATAGCATCGCTCCAAGGACGAGAAGCGAGACGAGGGGTGCGAACAGGAGGAACCGCCGCGTACGCCGCGAGCTGGGGGACGCCTCAAGCGGCATGGGAGGTCTCCGCGGCGCGGCCCTCGTCGAGTAGCCGATTGATGGCCTGCTCGACGCTCAGCCCCTGGTCGCGCAGCCGGCGGATCGCGGCCACGTCCGCGGGCTTGGTGGAGTACAGCAGCTGGCGGAAGGGGTCGACCACCAGCCGCCCGATCCCCGCCCCCAGGTCGGTGAGGGTCAGGATCTCGGAGTAGGCGCCGGGGATCGTATGGACCGTCTTAAGGAGCTCGGCCCCGGCATCGGTCATGGGCAGGCGGTGGTCGGCTTTAAGCTGATCGATCGCATGGGCAGGTTGCGCGAGGAGCAGGGTGTGGGCGCTGTTGTCTGCAATCGCCCGACCGGTTGGGTTGGCGTAGAGGTCGGCCAGGGACTGGGTCACCGTGATGGCGGCCCCATTGTATTTTCGGAAGCGCCGGTAGCCGTGCTCGATGAACTTCGCCACGTCGCCCGGGGTGAGCAGGTCCCAGGCCTCGTCGATCAGCACCAGCTTCTGCCGGGACCTCTCGCCAAGGTACATAGCCTGCTGAATCTGGAAGATGAGCTGCAGCAGGATCACCTGCTGGAGGTGCTTGCGCCCTTTGAGCTCCTCGAGCTCCAGCACCACCAACTCGGCGCCGAAGTCCATGGTGTTGCGGCCGTGGAACCACCGCCCATACTCGCCCTGGGACGTGAAGGGGAAGAGCTGCACGCCGACGTCCCGCAAACGCTCGTCCTCGCAAGCGAGCAGGGACTGGGCGATTAGGTCCACGTTCATCGCCGTGCCGTGGGTGTCCCACAGCTCGCGGAGCACCCGCTTGAGGCCGGCGGTGCGGTAGTCGCCGAGCGGCTGGGTCGGCGCGGCCATGGCGGTGACCAGGGCCGCGATCACATCGGCCTCCTCCTCCCAGTTGTGAATCAGCTCGAAGGGATTGAGCACGATGTTGGAGTCGGCGGTGAAGGCCACGAACTGGCCACCCAGGGCCTCGCACAGATTGGCGTAACTGCGCCCCACGTCGATCACCCAGCAGCGCCCGCCTACGCTCAGATTGGTCGAGAGAAGCTCGTTCGCCAGGAACGACTTGCCCGCCCCTGAGGACGCGGCGATCACCGCGTTGTAGTTGGTCGCCGAGTCGAACAGGCTCAGCTCCATCAACTGGCCGGTCCTCCCCACCAGGTTCAGCACCGGGGAGCCGGTGCCCTTCCAGTCGCCGAAGACCGGCATCAGCGCCACCGCATGGGAGGCGGAGAGGGTGCGGTAGCGGAAGCTGGTGCGGATCGCCCCGCGATCGGCGCCGAAGGGCAGACAGCTCAAGAACAGCGGCATCACGAAGAAGCGGTCGGGCAGGACCTGGAATCCCAGCTCCCGCCAATAGGTGCGCAGGTTAGAGGCGGCCAAGGCGGCCTCTGCGAGCGGAGCAAATAGCACGATGCCGAGGTACGCCTGCAGCGGGCGGTCGCCGTGGTCCAGGCGTGCGAACAGGGCATCGAAGTCGCGCTTGTGATGGGCCAGGCGCGGGAGGTAGTGGGCCAGGTTGCCGGTCACCTGATGGGCGGCCCACTGGGAGCGGGAGGTTAGCTTCACCCGCGCCGCCTCGGCATCGGGGAAATAGAGGTTCAGGGTGATGAGCACGTTGTGGCGCAGACCCCGCGAGCCGGAGAACGGGTCGCCCAGGAAGCGCGCGGCCAGGCCGAAGCCGGCGCGGTCCGGAAAGCGCTTGACGGAGAAGGTCTGGACCCGCTGCCCGCCTAGGGTCAGGCCCTTGGCGTCCACCTCGATGCCAATGTCGTAGTCGAGGTACTGCTCCCGGATCAGACGGGTGGGGTCGCACTCGGGGATGATGCGGTCGCGCCAACCGGCGCCTGGCCCCCAGTTGAGGAGCGTCGCCATGATCCGCACGTGGCGGTCCGCGGTGAGGGGCCGGGGACGCAGACCCGCGG
>JBAPYD010000490.1:0-4716 GCA_049284555.1 Chromatiaceae bacterium
GGAAAGGGGGAGAGCTTTCGCTATCGCGACCACGCCTATCGCGTCGCCTATCTCGGCGCGGTTCTGGACCGACGCCAGGCGCCACAGCTGGGCGAACGTCGCTGGATTCCGCTGCTGCTCACGCGGGTCGGGGATCTGCGGGTTGCCTTCCAGGTGGATAGCCTGATCGAGAGCAGCCGGGTCTTGGTCAAACCGCTCGGGCCCCAGCTCGCCGGAGTGCGCTGGTTGTCCGGTGGCGCCATCCTTCCGAATGGGCGGGTAGCGCTGATCCTGGATGCCTTGGCTCTGCTCCGCTCGGGTGCCCTCCAGGACCATCTGCCTACTGCCGCCCCGGGCGACGGCGCGGTGAATGGCCCGGCCTGCGTCATGGTGGTTGACGATTCGCTGACGGTCCGCCGGGTCACCGCCCGCCTGCTCCGGCGGCAGAATATGGAGGTGGTCACGGCAAAGGATGGGGTGGAGGCCCTGACCCTGCTCGATGAGCGACGACCGGATGTCATGCTGCTCGACATCGAGATGCCGCGGATGGACGGCTATGAGCTGACCCGTCACGTGCGCCGGTCGGATCGGCTCAAGGACCTTCCCATCATCATGATTACGTCCC
Organism: Chromatiaceae bacterium; assembly: GCA_049284555.1. Lineage (GTDB taxonomy): Bacteria > Pseudomonadota > Gammaproteobacteria > Chromatiales > Chromatiaceae > Thiodictyon. The sequence goes on from JBAPYD010000490.1 coordinate 605, forward strand.
GGACCGGGGATAAGCATCGGGATCACGCCTTGGCCCTCGGGGTGGATCGATTTCTCGGCAAGCCTTACCAGGAAAGCGAGCTGCTCGACGAGATTAGCTCGGTCCTGTCAGGGAACCACGGGTGAGACCGTCGCCGGTGAACCTGGGGGTCCTATTGTTGTCCGCTCCCGGCGGGGATCTCCTGGTGCCGGTGGCGGCGATCGCCGAGGTTGTTCGTGGGCAGGAGCTGGGGCCGCGGCGCGCGGGCTACCCCGATTGGGTCTTGGGAACGCTTGCCTGGCGGGGCCAGTCGGTTCCGGTGGCGCGTCTTTCCAAGCCCTCCGTTGCGGACAGCAGGCTGCATACGGTGGTGGTGTGCCTTGCCCCTAGCGGTGCCCCAACCTTGCGTTACCTCGCGATCGCGAGCCCCGACCTGCCCCGTCTGGAGCGACTGTCCACCGGGAGCTTGGCTCCGGGGCAAGACGAATCCCAAGAAGTCCCTTGGTACGTGTTGACCGGCCTGACGATCGATCGAGGCCCCGCCTGGCTGCTCAACTTGGCTGCCTTGGAGCGGGAGCTGCTTGGCTTGTGCGCGTGAGAGGCGATTCGGAGGCGGAGCGGGCCAGGCCGCGTCTCCCAGAAGAAGCGCAAGGACTCGTCGTGAGACCCAAATGAAAAGGCCGGTCGCCGGAGAATCCGGTGACCGGCCGTCCTATAAGCCCCGGTTGGGGGGGATGAGGCTTACGGGAGTCGCGTGATCTGAGCCTATGGCGCGACCTCGGCCACGACCACACGGCGGCGCAGCGGGTTGTTCTCGAGGGGCCCAAGGTCGATGATCGTGCCGTCTGCAGCTACGTCGTCGCCGCCTTCCCAGGACACGCCCTTGACTTCCCGAACGAGGGACTCCGGATAGCCCTTGTTGAGGATGTAGTCCTTGATGGTCAGCGCACGGTTTTCGCTCAGAACCACGTTGTGCTCCCAGCTCCCCAACTTGTCCGTGTGTCCGACGATGGTCAGCACCTCTTGGCGCTCGGTCGAGTTAAGCTCGGCGAGGAGGTCGTCCAGCTTGGAGAGCTCTTCGGGGTTGCGAATGTTCTCGAGACGGTATTTGTCCAGCTCGAACAGCAGGCGAAGCACCAGCGGCGCCCGCGGCACATACGCCTCGCAGGGGGGAAGGGTCTCGCCCTCGACGGCCTGCCAGCACTCGCCATAGGGGTTGACCCAGGCGGTCGTCGTGGGCGCGGCCTTCCAGGAGAGCTCGTCCTCCGCCTGGACGGCGAAGGGTAGGACCACCGCCATGGCCATAGCCAAGGTCGCGGCGAGGAAGCGGTTCTTGTCTTTGCGCATCTTTGCTTACCTATTTTGTGTGGTTGAGGAGGTTGTAACGAAGTCGCATCGACGAGGTTGGGGTCTGTCACGCAAAGGCAACAGTCGTGACCGAATCCCCACCAGTCTCCAACCGCGTCCCCGCGACCGGACGATCAAGCCTTCTGCGCCGAGCGACGCTGGATGACGGAATATACGGACACTTCCATTTTAGCCTACATCGGCGGCAAAAGTGCAACTTTTTTTGCAACCCGATACATATTTGCAACGATCGAAGATGGCTGGGTGCCTCAGCTCCATGAAAGTTAATAGTATTGCTGACCCTGGGCGTCGCGTCGCCAGAACGGTTGTGTTGCGCACAAGTAACAGTCTGGGCCTGTCGGGGCGCGGAGAAAGGGCATGAGCACCGCCCTTCAGTTTCCTGATGGACTCACCCCGGAGCGTTTCTTGCGGGAGTTCTGGCAGCGGAGGCCGCTGTTGCTGCGTGCTGCTCTGCCCGGATTCCGATCGTTGCTGTCGGGCGAAGAGCTGGCCGGACTTGCCTGCGAGCCGGGGGTCGAGGCCCGGTTGGTACTGGAGCGGGGAACCCGCCCGTGGGAGGTGCGCCATGGCCCCTTCGTGGAGTCGGACTTTGCCGCCCTCCCAGCATCCCATTGGACCTTGCTGGTCCAGGATGTGGACAAGCTGGTGCCGGAGATCGCTGACCTGCTGGATGCCTTCGGCTTTCTGCCAGATTGGCGCTTGGACGACATCATGATCAGCTACGCGGAGGATCAGGGCTCGGTCGGACCCCATACCGACGACTATGACGTCTTTCTCGTTCAGGCCGAGGGACGAAGGCGTTGGCGTATCGACCCTAACCCGGCGGCAGAGGCCCCCTGCGTATCGGGTCTGGACCTGCGGATCCTGGAGTCCTTCGAGCCTCGGGAGCAGTGGACGCTGGACCCCGGCGATGTCCTCTATTTGCCCCCAGGGGTGCCCCATTGGGGGCTTGCCGAGGGTCCTTGCATGACCTGGTCGGTCGGTATGCGCTCGCCGGACTGGCGTGAGCTCGCCACCGCATGGTACGACCGGCTTGTCTCCGAGCGGCTGACTTCCGGGCGTTATCGGGACCCGGACCCCCGACCGCCCCTCCATCGGGGGGAGATCCCCGCCTTGGTCGCCAGCGAGGTCCGTCAGCACATCGAGACCGCCCTGTCCGGGGTGGACGACGATGCCTTCGCGGCCTGGCTCGGCGCCCATCTGACGGAGCCCAAGGAGAACCTGGAGCCCGTTCCCCGCGAGGACTCCTTGGAGTCGCCAGCGTTTCGTCGCGCCCTGGCGCGTCGGGGTCGGCTCCTGCGCGGTCCCTCGCGGCTCCTCTTCACCCGGGCGAGAAGCGGCGAGGTTCTACTGTTCGCCGCCGGGGAGACCCACCGGCTTTCCGCGAGGCACCTTGCGTTCGCGGACCTCATCACCGCCAGGCGTACCCTGACGCTGACCCAGCTCCAACCCTGGCTGGACGACTCTGACTGTCTCGATCTGCTCACCAACCTCTACAATCAGGGTCACTATGAGCTTCCCGGCTGACGGCCTCACTTTCGGTGTGCGCCCGGCCCACTGGGACCAGGACCGGGAGGCCCTGTCCCGGGTCCGGGTCGAAGTCTTCGTGAAGGAGCAAGGGGTGCCCGTGGAGTTGGAGTGGGACGGTGCTGACCCCGGTGCCATGCATCTGCTCGCCTTCGACCTCGACCAGAGCCCGATCGGGACGGCGCGCATCCTGCCCAGCGGGCAAATCGGGCGAATGGCCGTCCTGCCGGCCTGGCGGGGCCGCGGCGTGGGCACGGCCCTGCTTCGCGAGGCCTTGCTCCTGGCCAAAGGCCCCGATCGACCCACGCCCTTCGTCCATGCCCAAAGCAGCGCCCTGGCCTTCTACCATGGTTACGGCTTTCGGGCACAAGGACTGGAGTTCTGGGAGGCCGGCATCCCCCATCGACTCATGGTCTACCGGGAGTCCCCATGACCGATCCGAGCGAGCTGGACGTTGATGTGCCCGACGAGGCCGGAGATCGCCCCAAAGGCCCGGTCACACTCCTCGGGAAGCTGCCCATTCGTGAGCTAAGCCAGCGCCTGGTGGAGCAAGCGCGCCGCGAGATCCTGATCTTCAGCGGGGACCTGGATCCGGACTATTACGATCAGGCCCCATTCGTCGAGGCGTTGCGTCGACTCTGTCTCGGGGCCCCTCCCCAGTGCGTCCGCGTCTTGCTCGGCGACCCGCGGGCGGTGGCGCTCAGGGGGCACCGGCTCATCGGGCTGGCCCGGCAGTTGACCTCCAGGATCGCGGTCCGCCATCTGGCGGAGGACTTCAAGGACCGCCTGGACGCCTTCCTGATCGCCGACGGCCAGGGGTATTGCGTGCGTCGTCTGGCCGATACCGCCGAGGCGGTCGCTGACCTGAACGGCCCGCGCCAGGGACGCCTCCTGCGGGCGGAGTTCGAGCAGATGTGGGAGCGCAGCGATGTGGACGGCGAGCTCCGTCGCCTCTTCCTCTAACCGCCGGACCGCCCGCGTCCGGTCCTGGCAGGTGCTCCTCGGGCTCGCCTGGGCCTGGTGCCTGGGGCCGGCGGCCCTGGCGCGCGAGTATCCGTTGGAGATCATCGAGCTCAGGTCTCGGCTGCCCGAGGAGCTGATCCCCATCCTCACGCCCCTGGCGGGCCCGGACGGGACCGTCGTCGGTGCCCAGCACGCGCTCTTCGTGCGCGCCGCCCCCGAGCGGCTAGCGGACATCCGCCGCGCACTCGCCGAGCTGGACCGACCCGCCCGCAGCC
>JBAPYD010000491.1:0-3002 GCA_049284555.1 Chromatiaceae bacterium
GCTAGCCGATCTGGGGCTGCGTGAAAACACTCAATTTGCCAAAAAAGTGAAAGTTCTCACATTGTGCCAACCGATAAGGGGTTGTGGGGCCGTTGCCTGCCTCCTCGACGCGGAGGTCTCCGGGGTGGGACGACAGGCCGGGCTGTCCGGTACTGGCGGCTCCGTCAACTCGAGCAAGGGCCCCGGTCGTCCGCGCTGACAGAGGCGAAAACGTGGGCGTCTGTGCTTGCCGAACATTTTGCCGCTCGGATGGCGCTTCGCTCCGACGAGTGGAAGTCTGTGCCGATGACGCCACGCAATGCCTGCCCGTGTGGCAGTTCGCCCAGGTGATGACCGACTTTGGTCGCAGGACCAGACTTGCCTGTGTGCAATGCCTTGCGGTGACACTGAGGGTGACATGGGGGCAGTGGACTTTTCCAAGCTGGAGCGTCGCTGGCAGGCGGAGCGCGAGGCGCGGGTGGCGCGCTCGGCCCGATTGCGGCGACTCTTGATGGAACGGCGGCTGGCCGTCCTGCGGGACTTCGGTGTGCAGCGGGCCTGGCTCTTTGGGTCCGTCTTGGAGGGGACGGCAGGGACCACATCGGACATCGATCTGCTCGCCGTGCCGGTGGCCCCAACCGACTATTGGCCCCTGCGCCGGGACCTGGAGGCGGCGCTGAATTATCCCATCGATCTCTACACCCAGGATGACGACCGGGACCTCGTGCGCAAGGTCCAGGAGCGCGGAGAGTTAGTCGATGAAGTACAACCTTGAGCTGCTGAAGGCCGATATCGGCGAGGAGCTGCGCAAGATCGAGCGGCTTGAAAGGGCCTTCGCCCGAGTGGAGCCGAGTCTAGGTCTCGCTGCGGAGGAGGTGGACGGATATGACCGTGGGGCCATCGGCTATTACCTGCACAACTTCTACAACGGCTGTGAGAACATCTTCCGGGGTAAGCGTTCAGACCCTCCCCGTCATCCCGGCATGGACTGCCGGGATCCAGACGCCATGGAGGGCAAATCGAGAGGGTGGTCTGAACGCTTACGGCTAGGCCTGGTCGCTCAGGAGGGGCGGTAGCTCGACGCTTGGTCGGGGACGCAGGGGACCCCGATGGCTTCCACTAGGAGAGAACCGCGAGACTGTGCGGCGTTACCTCGATCGGGCGGTGGTGGCTCAGGTTTTGGATTTCGCGAGGTTCGAGAAGAGCTGGCGGGCGTCCTCGACGCCAAACTTACGGGTCGCCGTCTCGGGGGCGGCCATTTGGGGGCGGTTCTCCTCCCGCCTTTCAACCGCTGGCTCTGGGGGCTCCGTCCCCGTCCAGCGGCGTCGGGTTACCGGGCTCGTGGCCGCCTGAGCGCCCATGCAGAGTCCAGCCGCTCCATCGTTGAGCACGGTTTGCACGATGTCGGCACCGATCTGCTCCGCCTCCTCGGCGAAGGCATAGACCAGGGCCGTCCCGCAGAGCAGGTTGATCAGGCGGGGGATGCCCTGCGAGTGGCGGTGGATGAGGCGGCAGGCCTCTGGGGTGAATAGGTCCGGCCTTCCCCCGGCATGGGTGAGCCGATGGACGATATAGCCAAGGGTCTCCGATTCCATCAGTGGTTTCAGGGCATAGTGTGAGACCACGCGTTGTGAGAACTGGCTTAGCTCGGGGCGGGCCAAGATGTCCCTGAGCTCGGGTTGTCCCACGAGGATGATCTGCAGCACCTGGTGACGACCGGTGTTGATGTTCGACAGGGTACGCAGCTCTTCCAGCGTATCGGGGTCCAGATTCTGGGCCTCGTCGATGATCAGGATGACCCGGCGGCGCATCCGATGCTCGGACGCAAGAAACTGGACGAAGGAGTCATGAAGATCCACCGGGTCTTTGGATTTGTACTCCAGGCCGAAGGCCATTGAGACCCATTCCATCAGGTTGCTCAGGCGCGGATGGGCGTTGTCCAGCAGCCCCAAGGTGACCTGGAGCCCGAGCTCATCAATCAGTCGGCGTATCAGGGTGGTCTTCCCGCACCCGGCGTCCCCCGTAATCACGGTGAACCCAGCCTGCTGCAGGACGCCGTACTCCAGTAGAGAATAGGCGACGCCATGCTGGTGGCTGGGGTACAGGAACGCCGGATCGGGTGTCAGGCTGAACGGCTCTTCGCGGAAGCCGAAATACTGCTCGTACATGGGGTCGCGACTCCTAGCGAGGTTTCCCCGAGGTGTGGTAGGGCCGCGTGAGCTTGTCAACTCCAGCGCGGTCGTGGCCGGGGCTTAGCAGCCCCCGGCCCTATTCCTCGTCCCCGCCTCCCTGCCGACCGTGTTTGAATAGGGTTGCCGAGCGAGATCTGTTCGCGGCGAGGGCGCCGCTTCTATCACAACGGTTAGTATCGAAAATTCTCTGGCTCATTTGCGCGAATCCCAGCGACTCAGGGCGCCCAGGAAGATCAGACCCTTGCGGTCGAGGGCGATCCGCATTTGGGTTGGGAAGCAGGACGAAATTGCCGTAAGCGTTCAGACCCCCCTCTCGATTTTCCCTCCATGGCATCTGGATCCCGGCAGTCCATGCCGGGATGACGGCCAGGGTCTGAATGCTTACAACTTGCCTGTATCGGGACATGGCCCTCGACCGCAAGACCCGGCAACTGTCAATGCATGTTACCCTGTATGCTCCCCTCAATGGGATGCGGTTGGAGAAACGCGTCGACGGCCTCATCGCGTGGTCCGCGCGCCGAGGTCATGCGCGGTTGCTATATCGGGGCTACTGGCACCCGTTAAAGGTTGGCTCTTTAGACTACCAAAATTCTCGTGGTTCCCCGCCGAGGCGGCGCCCGTGCGAACGAGCTCAGGCCCAGAATCCCCAGAGGTTCCCGACGAGCACGGCCAATGCTATCAAGGCATTGCTGCTCACGTGGGCGAGGATGGCGTCGCCGACCCGGCCTCGGCGATAGAGGGCGAGGGCAAAGGCCGCGCCAGCGAGCGCCCCGGCCAACAGGTGCTGGTGCAGGAGTCCGAAAAGCAGGGATGACACGATGAAGGAGAACC
>JBAPYD010000492.1:0-9494 GCA_049284555.1 Chromatiaceae bacterium
GTGCTCATCTGCTACTCACCCTGCATCGCCCATGGGGTGGACCTCTCGAACAACCTGCGTCAGCAGGACCTGGCGGTCAACTCCGGGCACTGGGCCCTGTTCCGCTACGACCCCCGGCGCACCGCCGCGGGCGAGAACCCGCTCCACATCGACAGCAAGGCGCCGAGCATCCCCTATCGGGACTTCATCAGCACCGAGACCCGCTTCAGCGTGCTGAACCGCACCCATCCCGACGCGGCCGAGCGCTTCCTGCGTCAGGCCCAAAGGCACGTGGAGACCCGCTTCCAGCTTTACGGGCAGCTGGCCAGCCTGGCGGTCCAGAAGGCGGGGGCACCCGAGTCCTCCAAGCCAGCGGAGTGAGGGCTGATCGCGCCGCGACCCGTCACGCCATCCAATTCTTCCGGAGCAACACCCGTGGACCTGACCACCCAATACCTCGGACTGACCATCAAGAACCCACTGGTCCCCTCCGCCTCACCGCTCTCCAAGAGCCTGGACCTGGCCCGGGAGCTGGAGGACAACGGCGCCTCGGCCCTGATCATGTGGTCACTCTTCGAGGAGGCCATCACCGCCGAGTCCGAATCCATGGTGCGCTTTCTCCATCACCAGGAGATCGGCTTCGCCGAGGCCGACGCCGGCTTCCTGCCTGCCTGGGAGGACTTCGAGAGCGTGCTCGAGATCTATCTGGAGAACGTCCGCCGCCTCAAGGAATCCCTGGACATCCCGGTCGTCGCGAGCCTGAACGGGGTGACCCAGGGCGGCTGGATCAGCCACGCCCGGGAGCTGGAGCAGGCGGGGGCCGACGCCCTCGAGCTCAACGTCTATTACGTGGCGGGGGACATCGCCATGCCCGGCGCCCAGGTGGAGGAGCGCTATCTCAATCTGCTCAAGGAGCTTCGGGGGCACATCCAGATCCCCATTAACATGAAGCTGTCGCCCGCCTTCAGCTCCGTGGGCAACCTGGTGACCCAGATGGCCGCCGCCGGGGCCAACGGGGTCGCCCTCTTCAACCGCTTCTACCAGCCGGATATCAACATCGACACCCTGCGCCTGCAGCCAAGCCTCCACCCCTCCACCTCCGCCGAGGCCCTGCTCGCCATGCGCTGGATCGCCATCCTCTACGGTCGCATCGAGGGCCTGTCATTGGGTGCCACCGGCGGGGTCCACACACCGGAGGATGCGATCAAGCTTCTGCTGGCCGGGGCCGACGTGGTCCACCTGTGCAGCGCACTCCTGGCCAAGGGACCCGCCTATCTCAGCCAGATCGAGCGAGGCATCTCCGACTGGATGGAGGAGCAGGGCTTCGAGTCCGTTTCGGACTTCCGGGGGCGCGTGAGCGCGCTCTCGGTCCCCAACCCGGCGGAGTTCGAGCGCTCCAACTACGTCCACATCCTGGACAGCTACAGCTTCTCGCCGGGCGTCATGGTCTAGGCAGCGAAGCTGCCGCCTTTTTCAGTCCGCGAATGAACGCGAAAAACGCGAATACATTCGTTAACTTAGGGGCGGCGTGAGGTTCACCCTCCCGTGCCCGTTCAATCCTGAAAACCGCCTTTAATGCATTTCTCTTCATTCGCGTTCATTTGCGTTCATTCGCGGACAAACATCCTCCTGCGCTCGCGCAGACCAGACTGATCCGCCAGTGGAGCCCCGTTTCACACCCGTCGGCATCCTGCACTCCCCATTCACCGACCGATTCGGGATCCCCCGCCAGCCGGGACTGGTGACGGCCGCCGAATCCCGGCTGGTCATGCTGCCCCCCTTCGACCGGGAGGAGGCGTTCAAGGGGATCGAGGGTTTCTCCCACCTCTGGCTCCTCTTCCTCTTCCACGACGACTGCCCGCAAGCCGGCTGGCGGCCCACGGTGCGGCCGCCGCGGCTCGGGGGGCGTGAGCGCGTGGGGGTCTTCGCAAGCCGTGCCCCCTACAGGCCCAACTGCATCGGACTCTCCGCCGTGGCGCATCAGGGGCTCGGGCGGGGACCCGAGGGCCTGTTCCTGCGCCTGCGCGGCGCCGATCTCCTCGACGGCACCCCGGTGCTGGACATCAAACCCTATGTCCCCTACGCGGACGCCATCCCTGACGCCCGCTCCGGATTCGCCCTGGAACCGCCCGAGGCCAACCGGGAGGTCGCCTTCACGCCCGAGGCGGAGCAGGGTGTCGCCAGTGCCGACCCCGACGGGGAGCTGCGGCTGCGGACACTGATCGTCCAGGTGCTGGACCAGGACCCGAGACCCGGCTACATGGACCGCTATCCCGATCGGGACCGCTTCGCCCTGCGGCTCTATGACCTGGATGTGCGCTGGCGGGTACAGGGCCGCACCGCCCTGGTGGAGGCTGTCCTGCCCCATCGCGACTCGACCCCGTGAGGGCTCACGGACGCGTCTGATCCTGTCGGTGCGACCCCGTGCCGGATCAGGTCCAAGCTGGACAACGCGCGACGATGCGGGGGGCGGCTTCAGGTCTCGGGATTCGGCTCCTGGGCCCTCAGCCCGCTGGGGATCGGCGCTGGCGCAGGGCCTCGTAGAGGCAGATGCCGGCGGCCACGGACACGTTGAGGCTCTCCACGCGCCCCAACATGGGCAGGCGCACCAGGGCGTCGCAACGCTCCCGGGTGAGGCGGCGCAACCCCTCCCCTTCCCCCCCCATGACGAGCCCCAGGGGACCCCGGAGATCCCGGTCATAGAGCTCCGACTCCGCCTCCCCCGCGGTCCCGATGAGCCAGATCCCGCGGTCCTTGAGCCCATCCATGGTACGGGCCAGATTCGTGACCTGGATGAAGGGGACCGTCTCCGCGGCACCGCTCGCCACCTTGGAGACCACCGGGGTCAATCCCGCGGCCCGATCCTTGGGGGCGATCACCGCATGAACCCCCGCGGCGTCGGCGGTCCGCAGACAGGCGCCCAGGTTGTGGGGGTCCTGGACCGCATCGAGGAGCAAGAGCAGGGGCGCCTCGTGGATGCCATCCAGGATGGCATCGAGATCCTGCGGTGGGCGTGCGCTAGGGCCCCGCACCCAGGCCAGGGCCCCCTGGTGCCTGGTCCCCGGGGCCGCCTGGTCCAGCTGCTCGCCGGTCACCTGGCGGATCGCGATTCCGCGCTCGCGGGCCGACTCGGCCAACTCCGCGAGCCGGCGATCGCGGCGGCCGCGGTCGAGCCACAGCTCGCCAACGCCCTCCCGACCGTGCTTCAGCGCGCTGCGAACGCTGTGGATCCCCCCAACCGGGACGAGATCCTTCACCTCGGCACCCGGCTCATCCCCATTCCCCTGTACAATTGTGGCATTGACCCACCCCCACCATGCCTTTCGGGAGTGCGCCGCAAACGGCGCTGCCTTTGGATGATCAAGCTTCGGACCTACGTCTACATCGACTCCCTGCAGCCCCAGCTCGCGGAATATATGGCCACCGTTTCCCAGGGCTTCCTCCCGATCCCGGGGGACGCCTGCCTCTGGGTCGAGGTCTCTCCCGGCATGGCCGTCCACCGCTTGACGGACATGGCCCTCAAGGCAACCCGGGTCCACCTGGCCCAGCAGGTGGTGGAGCGGGCCTTCGGCTCGATGGTCATCCACCAGCGGGATCAGAGCGACGTGATCACCGCCGGCCGCATGTTGCTCTCCAACATGGACGCGCGGCAAGAGGACCGGCACCCCTGCCGCATCGCCTGGCAGGAGACCATCCGCGCCATGACGCCCGACCACAGCGTGCTGATCAACCGTCAGAACCGGCGCGGCTCCATGATCCTGCCCGGCCAGAGCATGTTCATCCTCGAGACCGAGCCCGCCGGCTATATCGTCTATGCCGCCAATCAGGCGGAGAAGGCCGCCAACATCACCCTGATCGATGTGCGCGCGGTGGGCGCCTTTGGCCGGCTCACCCTGTCTGGGGGGGAGGCGGACGTGGACGAGGCCGCAGCCGCCGCGATTGCCGCGGTCAAGAACCCATCCGGGACCTAGTCCGCGGATCCATCCCGCTGCGAGCCGGGCCCGATCGATGCCCCGGGAAGCACTTCACCCGACCTCAGACCTCGAACGATGCATCGCCAAGAGCTGCTGACCCTGCTGGCCAACTACCGGACCCGTTTCATGGAGGAGGCGGCCTACCTGGACCGGGCGCGCGCCTTCGTGGAGGCCCACGAGGACTGCTTCGAGCGGCATCTGTGGGCGGGGCACGTCACGGGCTCGGCCTGGGTGGTCAGCCCCGACCGCAGCCGGGTGTTGATGCTGCACCACGTCAAGCACGACCAGTGGTTCCAGCCCGGGGGACACGCGGACGGGGATGCGGACATCCTGCGCGTGGCCCTGCGGGAGACCTCCGAGGAGACGGGGTTGGACCTCTCCCATATCCGACTCGTGGACACCGCCATCTTCGATCTCGATATCCACACCATCCCGCCGACCCATGGGGACCCACGGCACGAGCATATCGACGTCCGCTTCCTGGTCGAGATGGACGATGACCTGACCATCCCGGGCAACGACGAGTCCCATCAGGTGCTCTGGGTGCCCCTCGACGAGGTCTCGCGGTTCAACAACAACCGATCCACCTACCGCATGGTGGAAAAGACCAGGCGCCTACGCTGAAGCGCCAACGCCCGATCCTGATGCGGACCGCCCAGTCCTTGTCCCCACCAGCTACCAGCGCTTCGACAGCCAGTCCGCGATCGCCCGAAACTCCCCATCGGTGACATCGCCGACCGCGTCCCGCATGGTCTGGGACAGGCCATTGGCGCGCCGACCGTCGCGGATGTCCCGCATCTGGCGCAGCAGATACGGGGCGTTCTGGCCGGCGATGACGGGGTAATCGGCGATGACCGGGTGGCTGCCGTCCTCCCCGTGACAGGCGGGACAACCCTTCGACCTGAAGAGGGCCTCGCCCTCCATCCCCGCGGCGTGGAGGGATGCCATGGAGAGCAGGGAGAGGCTGCATAGGAGTCTTCTCGGCCACCGCGGAGTAAGACTCCGGCCCGAGAGCCTGGCTCCGTTCATCTGATCTCCTCCTTGCCCTGCTCGCCCGCGTGCGGATTTGTCCTGGCGGAGACAGACTCCGCCGGGATCGACCGCATGCACTCGGGGCACTCCCGCACCAACCGGAATCCCACGTCGTCGGTACGCCGGATGGCGGCGTTCCAGTCCCTGAAGGACAAGGCCAGACGCTCGGGACGATCGCTCCAGCCACCGTTGCGATAGACCCGGCGTCGTGTCTCGTAGATGCCATCGCACTGGCCATAGGAGCGCCGGGGGTCCGGGTCGCGCATCGAGCAGGTCCACTCGCCCACGTTGCCGACCATGTCATGGAGGCCCCAGGGGTTGGGCGGAAAGGAGCCCACGGGGGCGGTGCGCTGACCGTCCCAGGGGCTGCCACACCCGGCGCAATTGGCCAGACCGGGCCCCACGACCTCCCCCCAGGGGTAAGTCGTGGTGACGCCCGCGCGGGCGGCATGCTCCCACTCCGTCTCCGTGGGGAGGCGGTAGCGGACGCCGCTGCGCCGGCTCAGCCACTTGGCGAGCCCCAGGGCGTCGTAGAGGTTCACGTTGATCACCGGCCGGCTGCCGCGGCCCCAGCCCTCGTCATCCGGGAGGTCGCGGCCGGTCTCCCGGGCAAACCGGTCGTAGGCGTCGAAGGTGACCTCGTAAACACCCAGATAGAAGGGCGCGAGACAGAGCGCCTTTTTGCCCTCTGGTACGGCACCTTGCTCCACGGCCACCTCGTAGCAGGCCCCTGGTATCAGTGCCATCTCCATGCCCAGGGTCTCATCGTCGAGCCGCGCGGGGAGCGGCTCCATCCGGTCTCGGGAACCGGACGGCTCGGCCGTGGCGACCAACCGCCAGCTGGAGAGATCGGGGCCCTGCGACTTGGGCCTTCGGACCACCGACGGGGAGGAGGTGAAGCAGGTCAGGTTCGCCTGACAGCTCGATTCCGAGCCCCAGCCCAAGGCTGGGGACAGTGACAGGGCACCCAGACCGATGACCCCGAGGCTCCCAAACACGATGCGCGCGACGCGCTCGCTCCGATCCATCGTATACCTCGGACGACGCAGGATAGGTGGATAGGGCACGCGCAGCGCGATGCCCATGGCGGGCCCGACGGTGCGCCCTCGTCCATGAAATTGGGTCCGGGGCCCGGATTCGTCAACAACCATCGTCCTGGTAGTGGACGGGTGCCGACCCGTCGTCCGAAGGCCTGCTCGAGGCCGCGGGATTGGGCTGAACCCGGATGAACATCATGGAGCTCGCCCGATCGAACTGCTCGCGCAGGGCCCTTTCGACGTCGTCCTCCCGAAGACCTTCGTAGATGTAGACACGACCGGCCCGCTCCGCGCGGCGCTCGGCCGGCGTCGGCTCAAAGAGGCGCCGAAGCTCGATGTCGCGGAGCTCCTTGGCCTGAAGGACGGGGCTAACGAGCAGCAGTCCGGCGGCGAGCGACCGGACGATCTCAAGGGTCTTCATGACCACTTCCTCCCGAGCTGTAGGTTCTGGTAATCCGAACCTTAGTGCTCGGGTTTAGGCAGGGCCATCGGGACTTGGACGAAGCCCACGTCAGATTTTTCCGAGTGATGGGAGTCTCGCCCCCGTCTATCGGAGGCGCGCCCCCATCCAAGGCGTGGGGGCCCCCGGACCGACCCGATCCATCAGGGGGGTCGGTCCGTTCGGCAGATCGATCAATCGACCAGTTCGCCCTCGATCACCTGCTCGAAGCTCAGACTCCCGTCCCTGAGCCCCACCTCGATCCGGTCTCCCGGGCCAAATTTGCCCGCCAGGATCTCCTGCGCCAGCGAGTTCTCCAGCTGGGCACGGATGGCCCGCTTGAGGGGCCGGGCGCCATAGACGGGGTCGAACCCCGCCTCCCCCAGGTGGTCCAGGGCCGCGTCGCTGACCGCCAGCGTCATGTCCCGATCGGCGAGCCGCTTCTGCAGGTATTGGATCTGGATACGGGCGATGGCGCGGATCTGGCTCGCATCCAAGGGATGGAAGACCACGATCTCGTCCAGACGGTTGATGAACTCGGGCCGGAAGGCCTGGCGGACGATCTCCATCACCGCCTCCTTCATGGCGGCGTAGTCGGCCTCTCCTGAACCCATCAGGGCGCGCTCCTGGATCACGTTGGAGCCCAGGTTTGAGGTCATCACGATGACGGTGTTCCGGAAGTCCACGGTCCGGCCCTGGCCGTCGGTCAGACGCCCGTCGTCCAGCACCTGGAGCAGGACATTGAAGACGTCCGGGTGGGCCTTCTCCACCTCGTCGAGCAGGATCACGCTGTAGGGGCGGCGACGGATCGCCTCGGTGAGATAGCCGCCCTCCTCGTAGCCCACGTAGCCCGGCGGGGCGCCGATGAGCCGGGCCACCGAGTGTTTCTCCATGAACTCGGACATGTCGATGCGCACCATGGCCTCCTCGGTGTCGAACAGAAAGGTGGCCAGGGCCTTGCAAAGCTCGGTCTTGCCCACGCCCGTCGGGCCCAGGAACAGGAAGGAGCCGATGGGTCGATTGGGGTCCGAGAGCCCCGCCCGGGATCGACGGATGGCATCGCTCACGGCCCGCACCGCCTCCCCCTGGCCCACCACCCGCTTCTCGATCTCCTGCTCCATGCGCAGGAGCTTGTCCCGCTCCCCTTCGAGCATCTTGGAGACGGGGATGCCGGTCCACTTGGAGACGATCTCGGCCACCTCCTCCTCCGTGACCTTGTTGCGCAGCAGCCGGGTCTCCCCCTGCTCCGCCCGCTCCGACACGGAGGATGCGGCCGCGAGCTCCTTCTCGAGCTCCGGGATGCGCCCGTAGGCCAGCTCGGACATGCGGGCCAGGTCACCGGCCCGCCGGGCCGTGTCCATCTCCACCCGCGCCCGGTCCAGCTCCTCCTTGATGTGGGCCGTGCCCTGCACCGCGGCCTTTTCCGCCTTCCAGATCTCGTCGAGGTCGGCGAACTCCCGCTCCAGACGCTCGATCTGCGCCTCCAGGTCCGCGAGCCGCTTCTTGGATGCCTCGTCGGACTCCTTCTTCAAGGCCTCCCGCTCGATCTTGAGCTGGATCAGGCGCCGATCCAGCTTGTCCATCTCCTCGGGCATGGAGTCGATCTCCATGCGGATCTGGGACGCGGCCTCGTCGATCAGGTCGATCGCCTTGTCCGGGAGCTGACGGTCGGTGATGTAGCGGTGGGACAGGGTGGCCGCCGCGACGATGGCGGGGTCCGTGATCTCCACGGCATGGTGGACCTCGTAGCGCTCCTTGAGGCCCCGCAGGATGGCGATGCTGTCCTCCACGTTGGGCTCGTCCACCAGCACCTTCTGGAAGCGCCGCTCCAGGGCCGCGTCCTTCTCCACGTACTTGCGGTACTCGTCGAGGGTCGTGGCACCGATGCAGTGGAGCTCGCCCCGGGCCAGGGCGGGCTTGAGCATGTTGCCGGCGTCCATGGCCCCCTCCGCCTTGCCCGCCCCCACCATGGTATGGAGCTCGTCGATGAAGAGGATGATGTTCCCTTCCTGGCGGGCGACATCGTTGAGCACCGCCTTGAGGCGCTCCTCGAACTCCCCCCGGAACTTGGCGCCGGCGATCAAGGCGGCCATGTCCAGGGACAGGAGCCGCCGGGTCTTGAGCCCCTCCGGCACCTCACCGTTGACGATCCGCTGGGCCAGTCCCTCGACGATGGCGGTCTTGCCCACGCCCGGCTCGCCGATCAGCACCGGGTTGTTCTTGGTCCGCCGGGCCAGCACCTGGATGGTGCGGCGGATCTCGTCGTCGCGGCCGATCACCGGGTCCAGCTTGCCCTGCTCGGCCCGCTCGGTCAGATCGATGGTGTATTTCTCCAGGGCCTGGCGCTGGTCTTCCGCATTGGGATCATTCACCGCCTGCCCACCCCGCACCGAGTCGATCGCCCGCTCGACGGCCCCCTTGCTGGCGCCCGCGTCGCGCATGAGCTGGCCCAGGGTGCCGCGATCCTCGACGGCGGCGAGGACGAACAGCTCCGAGGAGATGTACTGATCGTTGCGCTGCTGGGCCAGCTTGTCCGTCTGGTTGAGCAGCCGATTGAGCTCGCTGCCCACGTGGACGTCGCCCGCCGCCCCCTCCACCCGGGGCAGCCGCTCGAGGGCCTCGCCAAGGGCCGACCGCAGACGGTTCACGTTCACATCCGCCTGGGCCAGCAGGTGCCGGACCGTGCCACCCTCCTGATCCAGCAGGGCCGTCATCACATGGATGGGCTCGATGAACTGATGATCACGGCCCACCGCCAGGCTCTGGGCATCTGCCAGGGCCATCTGGAACTTGGCCGTCAGTTTGTCCATGCGCATGATGTAGTACTCCGTCGATTACTATGGTTTTTCGGCAAGATGATGCACAAGGTCCCGGGGTTCAAGGCCTTGGCGAACGGTGGACCGGTGAAGGACAGGTGGAGCCGGCGTCATTGGAGGGCAATCGGGTCGCCTGGGCGCCGCGGATCGGGTCAAGGGGCCGCACGCGGCCCGGAGCGACCTAACCGCCCGGATCCTCGACCGCCCGTTGCGCGAC
>JBAPYD010000493.1:0-2755 GCA_049284555.1 Chromatiaceae bacterium
AGACCAGGCCCACGCCGAGCCACAGCGTGAGATTCCGGGCGCCGGGCCGGGCCGGCACAAGGGCCGGAATCGCCGCCACCGCGAAGACAAGCCAGTAGGCGAGCACGCTAGGTTCGCTCCTGGATCCAGGCCTGGAACATCAGTACACCCCAGAGCGCCGCCTGCCAATTGCGCCGCCCCTCCAGATGCTCCCGCCAGCGCTCGCGGATGGGGGCGGGGTCGAAGAAGCCCTCCTCCCGCAGTCGCCGCTCCTCCAGCAGTGCCTCCGCCCAGTCCCGCAGCGGGCCCCGCAGCCATTCGGACAGTGGGATCGCGAACCCCTGCTTGGGTCGCTCGATCAGCTCGGGTGGGACGTACTTGCAGAGGATCCGGCGCAGGGGCCGTTTGCCCTGGCCGTCGCGGATCTTCATTGCCAGGGGCATCCTCCAGGCAAGCTCTACTACCCCAGGGTCCAGAAAGGGCACCCGCGTCTCCAGGGACACGGACATCGCCGCCCGATCCACCTTGCACAGGATGTCGCCGGGCAGATAGCTCATGGCGTCCAGGGCCATCATGCGGTGCTCGGCCTCCCGCAGCGCCGGCCAGTCGCCCCGGTGCGAGAGGAGCGTCGGGGCCTCAGATGCCCCGAGCACGACCGCCTCCGGCTGCTTCCACTCCGAAACCAGCCGCACGTACAGATCGTCCAGGTCGCCGACACCGGCAAGGCCCTCCGCCAGCTTGTGCGCCTTGTCCCCGGCGAGGGTCACGCCGACCCGCAGGCGTGCGGCGAGGGTATCCCACTGCTCGGTCGGGCGGGCCAGGATCCACCGAGCCAGGGCGTCCCGCAAGGCGGAGGGCAACCAGGCCAGCTTGCCCCAGACCCGTCTGGCCCAGAAGTAACGGTTGTAGCCGCCGAACAGCTCGTCACCCCCGTCCCCGGAGAGGGCCACCGTCACGTGCTGCCGGGCCTGTTGACACACCAGGTGGGTCGGGATCTGAGACGAGTCCGCGAAGGGCTCGTCATAGATTTCGGGTAGTCGGGGAATCACGTCCAGCGCGTCACGCGCCGTCACGTAGAGCTCCGTGTGATCCGTGCCCAGGTGGCGGGCCACCGCGCGGGCGTGAATGGCCTCGTCGTGGGCGGCGTCCTCGAAGCCGATCGTGAAGGTCCGCACCGGCGAAATGGCCTCCGCCTGCATCAGGGCGACGATGGTGGATGAGTCCACCCCGCCGGAGAGGAAGGCCCCGAGCGGTACATCGGCAATCGACTGGAGCCGGATGGCGTCCCGCAGGCGCGTCTCCAAAGCGTCCAGCGCGGACGGCTCATCCGGCAGCGGGTTGGCCTGCCCGCGCTCCGCGACCTCCTGCAACGACCACCAGCGCCGAAGTTCGAGCCCCGGTCCGCGCATCGGTGCCCGAGGGGTCGAGGGCGGCGGACTGACCGTCCCTTGCCGCGAGAGGGTGAGGACGCAGCCTGGCTCCAGCTTGTAGACGTGCCGGTAGATCGAGTAGGGCTCCGGCACGTAATTGAAGCGCAGGTACGCCGAAAGCACCCCCCGATCGACCCCATTGTCGAACCACGGAGAGGCCCGCAACGCCTTGAGCTCGGACCCGAAGACAAAGGCACCACGGCACCAGCCGTAATACAGCGGCTTCTCGCCCAGGCGGTCCCGCGCCAGGTGAAGTCGCCGCTCGGCCCGGTCCCACAGCGCGATGGCGAACATCCCGACGGTCCGTCGCAGCGTCTCCTCCACCCCCCACCGCTCGAAGGCCGCGAGCAGCGTCTCGGTATCCGAATGCCCCCGCCACCCGAGGCCCCCCGCGACGGACCCTCGAAAACCCCTCTCCCCAGCGGGGAGAGGGGCAGGGGTGAGGGGAGAGCCCGGCGATAACTGCTCCGCCCCGAAAGATGCTTCGTCAACGCAAGACACCCGAGCCACAGTTGCCCGACCGTCCGCCGTCCACGCCGTACCGGGACCCGCGGCTGCCATCTCCGCGCCCAGCCCCCGCCGCAGCTCCAGGTGGTTGTAGATCTCCCCGTTGAAGGCAATGACATAGCGTCCGCCGGCGGACACCATGGGCTGATGGCCGGCGGGCGAGAGATCCAGAATCGCGAGCCGCCGGTGCCCCAGGGCGATACCCGCGTCCGGATCGACCCACCGCCCCCGATCGTCCGGCCCCCGGTGCGCCAGCCGATCCGCCATGCGCGCGACTGCCTCGTCCAGAGCGCACCCGCGCGGACTGCCGAAGAAACCCGCAAAGCCGCACACCGGTTAGCCGCCCTTTACCAAAGACCTTCCACATTCCCGCTCTGCATCATCGGAAACGGCCGGCCAGCCAGCCACGGGATGAGGCATTGACAAGGTGAATTTCATCGGTCGTCGGGAAGCGGGGGCAGGTCGCGAGTCCAATCCGGTCGTGTGCAGGGATTCCGGCAGGGGATTCCCCCGCAAGTCACACCAACGGTAGTCCCGCCCTCCCTCCCCCTTGTGGGGGGTCTCGCAAAAGCCCCGCCCCAGAGGAGGGTGCCGCAAAAAGTGCCCTCCTCCTTTCAGGGGGAGAGTTGGGGTGGGGGGAAGCGGCGGCGCGATCAGCGACTCCCATTTCCTGGCATGTCGGCGCGTCTTCATAGGCGTTAGCGTGAAAGTCGCGCCGGGAGCGCGCTCCAATTCTCCCTCTCCCTCCGAGGGTGTCGCAAAAGGCCCCCGCCCCGGAGGAGGGTATCGCAAAAGCCCCTCGCCCCGGAGGGGAGAGGGGTTGGGGTGAGGGGAGAAGC
>JBAPYD010000494.1:0-1580 GCA_049284555.1 Chromatiaceae bacterium
GGTCTCAGGATTGCGTCGAGATCCCGCCGGCGCAGCTCCCACACGGCGGTCTCCTCGGTCGTGACCGCCGTCTTGGTATGGCGCGCCCCGGTCAGGAAGGAAAGGCCGCCGACCGCGTCGCCCGCGCCCCGTGGCCGGGGATCCCGGAAGCGGTGCTCGGGGTCGATCAGGCTCACCTGGCCCCGCTCGATCAGAAAGAGTCGGGATGCCGGCTGGCCCTGGACGAACAGGGTCTCGCCCTTGGCGTGGACCTTGTGGATCAGCCGGCCGGAGATCAGGTCCAGCTCATCGGGGGGCAGTCCCTGGAGCAGGGAGAAGTGGCGCAGATCGGCCAGCTGCGATCGAAAACGCTCGACCTGGCGGCTGACCGGCTTCGCGGGGGGCATTGCGCCCGTGCGCATCAGGGACTGGGCCGCCTGGTCCAGCCATTGCTGCGCGACCTGGGGGTCCATGCCCTGACGTCGCACCAGATAGTCCAGGGTCTCCGGGCTTCGCAGGCGGCGGTGGACCCCCTGGGCATAGGCGTCGGAGCCGCGGAGCAGGGCGTCCAGGCTTGCCTTGGGGACGACCCAGAGGGCGCTGTCCTCCGCCGCGATCGCCGTGTCGCTGGTGGGCGAGCCGGTGAGCGTGGAGTACCAGCCAAAGACCTCCTTGGGTCCGAGGCGCGCCAGGGGCCGGCTACGGTCGGCGGGGTCGTAGACCTCCACCAGGCCCGAGGCCACGATGTAGGCCGCGTCCGCGGGGTCACCGGCCTCGAAGATGGCGCTGCCCTTCGCCACATCGACGCTGGTGACCGAGGCGGCCAGGGCCCTGCACTCGCGCTCCCCCAGGGCGCTGAACAGCTCCGACCGGGTCACCTGACCCATGACCCGCCTGAGCCGGCGATGCTCCTGGCGGCGCAGATGGTAGAAGGTCGTGGAGGTCTTGCGGACGAAGCCGCCGAAGTCGTTGACCAGTTGGTTCAGGAGCACGAACAGCAGTCCGCCCCCCACCGCCCCGAGCGCCAGGGCGTTGAAGTGGCCCCGCTCCAGGGCCGAGGCCACCAGATCGATGGTGAGGGCGGCCAGCAGGGCGCCGCCACCGAAGGCCATGAGCACCGCGGTGGCCCGGTCGCCGGGGGTCCAGAAGCGGGAGGCGAGGGCACCCATGGGGAGCGACAGGGCGCTCACGATGCCCATCCAAAAGGCCGTCCAGATCAGGGTGTCGGTCATGGTGCAGCCTGAATCGAGAGCTGCTCACTGCGTTGGAGCGGGGCGCCTGCGTGGACCCGCGTCACTGCACTTGCACCGATGGGGCCACTGTCAAGCGCGATCGCCCCGCCTCATAGCTGGGCCACGGAGAGCTTGCGGAGCGTCGCCCGCCGCTTGATGTAGTGTTCGTCCATGCGGTCGATGACATCGCTCAGGAAGCGCACCGTCTCCACGATTTTCGGGCCCTTGTTGAGCATGGCACACTCGGCGAGGATGCTCATGGCGGCGTCGGAGACCTCCGCCCGCGAGGGCGCCCCCTTCTTTGCCATGCCCTCCAGGATCTGAGTGGCCCAGATCACGGGCACGTGGGCGGCCTCGCAGAGCCAGAGG
>JBAPYD010000495.1:0-2706 GCA_049284555.1 Chromatiaceae bacterium
GGCCGGCGCTCCGACCGCCAGGTGATCCTGGTCTCCAAGGACATCAACCTGCGCATCAAGGCGGCGGTGCTCGGGATCCCGGCCGAGGACTACTCCAACGACCAGGTCCTGGACGATGTCACCTTGCTCTACACGGGCACGGAGGCCCTGCCGGACGACTTCTGGGAGCACCATCAGAAGTCCGTGGATTCCTGGAAGGAGGAGGGCCGCACCTTCTACCGCATCAAGGGCCCCGACGTCTCGGAGTGGTACCCGAGCCAATGTGTGTACCTGGGGGAGGACGCGAGCTTCGAGGCCATGGTCCGGGAGAAGGCCTCGGAGACCGAGGCGGTGATCGAGCTGGTGGACGACTATCGGGTCGCCCGCCATAACGTCTGGGGAATCAACGCGCGGAACCGGGAGCAGAACTTCGCCCTCAACATGCTGATGGACCCGGACCTGGACTTCGTGACCCTGCTGGGCACCGCGGGCACCGGCAAGACCCTCCTGGCGCTCGCCGCCGGACTCGCCCAGGTGCTGGATCGGGGCATCTACCGGGAGATCATCATGACCCGGGTCACGGTGCCGGTGGGCGAGGACATCGGATTCCTGCCCGGCACCGAAGAGGAGAAGATGACGCCCTGGATGGGCGCCCTGATGGACAACCTGGAGGTGCTGACCCAGCCCCAGGGGAGCGACTGGGGACGCGCCGCCACCAACGATCTGATCCGCAACCGCATCCGCATCCAGTCCCTGAACTTCATGCGGGGGCGCACCTTCCTGAACAAGTACATCATCCTGGACGAGGCCCAGAACCTCACGGCCAAGCAGATGAAGACCCTCATCACGCGGGCCGGCCCCGGGACCAAGATCGTCTGCCTCGGCAACATCGGCCAGATCGACACCCCCTACTTGACGGAGACCACCTCCGGCTTGACCTATGTGGTGGACCGCTTCAAGCACTGGCCCCACGGTGGACACATCACCCTGGTCCGCGGCGAGCGCTCCAGGCTGGCGGACTTCGCGTCCGAGGAGCTGTGAGGGGAGCGGTTCCAGACCCGTTGCTCACCACCAACCGAATCTGAGGAGCCCAACATGATCCGAGCCATCCCCCTGCTGCTGGCCCTGGCCGGCGCGTCCATCCTCGGCCCCGTCCAGGCCCAGGACAAGCTCGACGTGGTCTACCACGTCTCCGAGGCCGAGCGGGTCCCCTTCGTGCTCGGCAACATCCAAAACCACATCGACGGGGTGGGAGGACCGGACAAGGTCCACATCGTGCTGGTCGCCCACGGTCCCGCCATCAACGCCTTCAACGACATCGAGGCAACGGACCGGGTGCGAGCCTCCCTGGCGAAGCTCAAGGACGAGGGGGTGGAGCTGGCCATGTGCGGCAACACCCTGAAGGGCTTCAATCTGAGCCTGGAGGAGCTCCTGCCGGGATTCGTGGAGGTCCCCGAGGGCGGCGTCACCAAGATCGCCGAGCTCCAGTCGAAGGGGTACGTCTACATCCGGCCCTGAGCGCCGCCGGGCCGGTGTCCGAGATCCGCCCCGCCAGCGCCGCGTTCGAGCGCTTCGCCCGGGAGACGCTGGGCTGCCGGTGTGAGCCCGAGGTCTTCTCCCGGGTGGAGGACTGCTCGGCACCTTTGCCGGACCTGCCGGAAATCCGCCGACGCATCGCCGTCGGCGGACGACTGCTGATCTACGTGGCGGAAGCGGCCGACGCGACCCTGGCCGCGGCCCGGATGGCCGACTGGGTCGGGAGCGGGATCGCCGAGCGAAACGGACGGGGCTTCAACCGGCTGCGCCTGGTGGTCACCCTGGATGAGCCGATACCCGATTCGGTCGCTGCCGTCGAGGACGCCTTCGCCCGGCTCCCCGGGCTCGACGAGCGCGTCCATCTGCATGTGGTTCGGACCGACCTCGTCCCGGTGGACATCCGATCCCAGGCTTGCGCGCAATCACCCCGCCCATGACCGATTCGAACCGCGAGCAGAGCGGAAACCCGACGCGTCGCGGGCGCGTCCGTGGCTGGCTCCTGAATCTGCTGCTGATCCTGCTTGTGCTGGGCGGCGTCCAGTGGTGGAAGTCGCGCCCGATGGCGAGCGGCGAGGCGCCATCGCTCAAGGCCCTCTCGTTGGACGGCCGGCCCCTGGACCTGGCCGACCTGAGGGGGCAACCGGTCCTGGTCCACTTCTGGGCCACCTGGTGCCCGGTCTGCCGCCTGGAGAACGGGGCCATCGACGCCATCGCCCGGGACCACCGGGTGGTGACCGTCGCCCTGCAGTCCGGCGACGCCGCCGAGATCCGCGACTTCATGACCGCCGAGGGCCTGAGCTTCGAGGTCCTGCCGGACCAGACCGGGGCCATGGCGAGCCAATGGGGCGTTCCCGGCGTCCCCGCCACCTTCATCCTCGACCCCGCCGGGCGGATCGCCTTCTCCACACCAGGCATCAGCTCCGAGTGGGGCCTGCGCGCCCGGCTGTGGGCCGCCGATCGGATGGATTGACCTGAGGCTGCCCGTCGGGCGCGCAGCCGGTTCCCCGACCTCAACCGCCGTAGGTCGGATGCCCGATAGGGCGATCCGCCATTCCAGCGCCAAGCGAAATGCCAGCGCCTCCCAAAAGGTTCGGCATGGCGATCCGGCGCCGTGCCACCGCGCAATCGGCGGAACCTCCTTGTAGTCAGTTATACCCAAAGAAAAAAAGTGGGGACCCTCATAACCCGGCC
>JBAPYD010000496.1:0-1927 GCA_049284555.1 Chromatiaceae bacterium
GGCCGATAGATCAGCTGCTACGGTACGATCTGGTTCATGCGCCCGAGGGATCGACAGCAATCGATTCCGTGCGGATCCGGATCAGCCGGGCTGGCGCAGCCGCTCGGCGAGGAAACCGATGATCTGCTCGATCGGGACCAGCTGCATCTCGGCGTCCCGCCGGCCCTTGTACTCCACCATCCCGTCGTCGAGTCCCTTGTCGCCCACCACCACCCGGTGCGGGACGCCGATCAGCTCCATGTCCGCGAACATGAAGCCGGGCCTGGCGTCCCGGTCGTCGAGCAGCACCTCGATGCCGGCCCCCCGGAGGTCCGCGTACAGCTGCTCGGTGGCCTCTCGCACCCGATAGGACTTGCCGAGCTTCATGGGCAGGAGGGCGACCTCGAAGGGGGCGATCGGCGCGGGCCAGCAGATGCCCCGCTCGTCGTGATTCTGCTCGATGGCGGCCGCCACCACGCGGGACACGCCGATTCCGTAGCAGCCCATGGCGAGGGTGACGGCCCGCCCGTCCTCCCCCAGGATGGTCGCCTTCATGGCGTCGCTGTATTTGTGTCCCAGCTGGAAGATGTGGCCGACCTCGATGCCCCGGGCGATGGTCAAGGTCCCCTGGCCGTCGGGGCTCGGGTCCCCCTCGACCACGTTGCGGAGGTCCGCCACGTCCGGCAGGGACAGGTCGCGGCCCCAGTTGAGCCCGAACCAGTGTCTGCCGTCCTGGTTCGCGCCGGCGCTGAAGTCGGCGGTGACGGCCACGGTGCGGTCCGCGATGCAGGGGATGGGCAGATCCTTCGGGCCCAGAGAGCCGGGACCGGCACCGACGGCGGCACGGATCTCGGCCTCGCTGGCCATGCGCAGGGGCTTGGCCACCTGCGGCAGCTTCTCGGCCTTGACGGCGTTGAGCTCATGGTCGCCGCGCACCAACAGGGCCACCAGGCCCGAGGGGGAGCCCGCCCAGCCGTCCTGGGCACCGGCGACCACCAGGGTCTTGACGGTACGTTCGATGGGTTGCGCGAACTGCTCCACCAGGTCGGCGATGGTGCGGGCGTTGGGGGTGTCCACGAGGCGCGGGTCCTCGCTCGGGGCCGGCCGCTCGTCTATCGAGGGCAGGGCCTCCGCCAGCTCCACGTTGGCCGCGTAATCGCCGGCATCGGAGAAGGCGATGGCGTCCTCCCCGGAGGATGCGAGCACGTGGAACTCATGGGAGGCGTTTCCCCCGATGCTGCCCGTGTCCGCCTGCACCGGCCGGAAGTCGAGGCCGCAGCGGCTGAAGATGCGGCAGTAGGTCTCGTGCATCGCCTGGTAGGTCTCCGCCAGGGAGGCGTCGTCCGCGTGGAAGGAGTAGGCGTCCTTCATCAGGAACTCGCGGGCCCGCATCACCCCGAAGCGGGGGCGGATCTCGTCGCGGAACTTGGTCTGGATCTGGTAGAAGTTGACCGGCAGCTGCTTGTAGCTCTTGAGCTCGCCGCGGGCCAGCTCGGTGATGATCTCCTCATGGGTCGGGCCGAAGCAGAAGTCCCGCTGATGGCGGTCCTTGAAGCGCAGGAGCTCGGGGCCGTACTGCTCCCAGCGACCGGATTCCTGCCACAGCTCCGCCGGCTGCACCGCCGGCATCAGTACCTCCAGGGCCCCGGCGCGATCCATCTCCTCCCGTACGATGCGCTCTACCTTGCGCAGCACCCGCAGCCCGAGCGGGAGCCAGGTGTACAGACCGGCGGCGAGCTTTCGGATCATGCCGGCCCGCAGCATCAACTGGTGGCTGGCGACCTCGGCATCCGCCGGGGTCTCCTTGAGGGTCTGGAGCGGGAACTGCGAGGTGCGCATGGGCCGGGCCGGGCTTGGACGTTCGGCGGAGGTAAACCACTAGTCTATTGCCCGGGCCCCTCATGCACAATCTGGTCCTGCCCGCTGCCACCCCAGGTCGATGCTGAGC
>JBAPYD010000497.1:0-3899 GCA_049284555.1 Chromatiaceae bacterium
GTCTACTACTACCTGGGGGTGGACGGCATCTCCATGCCCCTGATCGTGCTCACCACCTTCATCACCATCTTCGTGATCGTGGCGGGATGGGACGTGATCACCTATCGGCCCTCCCAATACCTGGCTGCATTCCTCATCCTGGACGGGGTCATGGTCGGGGTCTTCTCGGCCCTGGATGCCATCCTCTTCTATGTCTTCTGGGAGGCGATGCTGATCCCGATGTTCCTCATCATCGGGGTCTGGGGCGGTCCGAATCGCGTCTACGCCACCATCAAGTTCTTTCTCTATACCTTCTTCGGCTCCGTCTTCATGCTGGTGGCCTTGATCTATCTCTATTTCCAGGCCGAGAGCTTCAGCATCCTGGATTTCCAGGCCGTCCAGCTCGGGATGACCGCCCAGACCCTGATCTTCATCGCCTTCCTGCTGGCCTTCGCCGTCAAGGTGCCCATGTTCCCGGTCCACACGTGGCTGCCGGATGCCCATGTGGAGGCGCCGACCGGGGGCTCGGTAATCCTTGCCGCCATCATGCTCAAGATCGGCGGCTACGGCTTCCTGCGCTTCTCCCTGCCCATCACCCCGGATGCCAGCGCGTCGCTGGATTGGCTGATCATTACCCTGTCACTCATCGCGGTGATCTATATCGGGTTCGTCGCGCTCGTGCAGCAGGACATGAAGAAGCTCATCGCCTATTCGTCGATTGCGCACATGGGGTTCGTGACCCTCGGCTTCTTCCTGTTATTCACCATCCTGCAGAAGTCGGGCGGGACTTCCGGCGCCGTCATGGGGATCCAGGGCGGCATGATCCAGATGATCTCCCACGGGTTCATCTCCGGGGCCCTGTTCCTCTGTGTTGGCGTGCTCTATGACAGGGTGCACTCCCGTCAGATTGCGGACTATGGCGGGGTCATCCACACGATGCCCTGGTTCGGGGCCTTTCTGGTCTATTTCGGCATGGCCAACGCGGGTCTTCCCGGGACGTCCGGGTTCGTGGGCGAGTTCATGGTGATCCTGGCTACCTTCAGGGCCGATTTCTGGTTCGCCGTCCTGGCTGCCACCACCCTGGTCCTGGCCGCCGCCTTCACCCTTTGGATGGTCAAGCGGGTGGTCTACGGGGAGGTGAAGAGCGACAAGGTCGCCAAGCTGCAAGACCTGAACGGCCGAGAGGCCTTCAACCTCGGGGCACTCGCGGCCGTGGTGCTGCTCTTCGGGCTTTGGCCCGCCCCCCTGGTGAACGTGATGCAAACGACCGTGGAGAACCTGGTCGTGCAGGTCAGCGCCTGCAAGCTTCCCGCGGAGGAGGCGAGCCGTTGCACCCTCCCTCGGGCGGAGCCGGTGGCGGCAGTGACCCCCTGATGGCGTCAGCATCCGTGACCTGAGCAAGTACCTGAGGAAATCCCTAGATCAGACGCGCCCCCGACGACAAGCGTCGGACCCGACTCGAGCCCCGGAAGATCCCAATGCAACTCGACGCCGCCCAGCTTCTGTCCATACTGCCGGAGATCGCCGTGCTGATCACGGCGTGCCTCGTGCTCGTCCTGGACCTCTACCTGAAGGAGAGGGACAAGGGGATCAACCATGGGCTGGCCCTCGTGGGGTTGGTCGTGGCGATGGCCCTGACGGGTCTGGGCGGGGGAGGCGAGCGGGTCCTCGCCCTGGGCGGCAACGTGGTGCGGGATCACTTGAGCGACGTGCTCAAGGTCTTCGTGTTGATCGTCTCGTTCCTGGCCTTCGTCTACGCACGTCCCTGGCTCAAGGATCGCGGCCTGCTGACCGGCGAGTACTACGTGCTCGGCCTCTTCGCCGTGCTCGGCATGCTGGTGATGATCGCCGCCAACAGCTTCCTCACCCTATACCTTGGGCTGGAGCTCCTCGCCCTGTGCCTCTATGCCCTGGTTGCCTTCGACCGGGACTCCAAGCCCGGCTCGGAGGCGGCGATGAAGTACTTCGTGCTGGGGGCCTTGGGCTCTGGCATGTTGCTCTACGGCGTTTCCATGATCTATGGGGCGACCGGCTCCATCGAGCTCGCCACCGTTGCCAAGGCCGTCGCGGAGCAGGGCGTGGAGAACAGGATCCTGGTCTTCGGGATCGTTTTCCTGGTGATCGGAATCGGGTTCAAGTTTGGCGCCGTTCCCTTCCATATGTGGGTCCCCGACATCTACGAGGGCGCCCCCACGCCGGTCGTCTTGCTGCTGGGCTCGGCCCCCAAGATCGCCGCCTTCGCACTGGCGATCCGCTTGCTGGTGGACGGATTGGGGGACATGCACCCCGACTGGCAGGGGATGCTCGTGATCCTGGCGGTTCTGTCCATGGGCATCGGCAATCTGCTGGCCATTGCCCAGGCCAACATCAAGCGAATGCTTGCCTACTCCACCATCTCCCACGTGGGATTCCTGTTCCTGGGGCTCCTGGCGGGCACGTCCGAGGGGTACGCGGCGGCCATGTTCTACGCCATCGTCTATGCGCTGATGGCGGCCGGGTCCTTCGGGATCCTCATCATCCTGAGTCGAGAGGGATTCGATGCGGAGAGCCTCGACGACCTCAAGGGTCTCAATGACAGGGACCCCTGGTATGCGGCCTTGATGGCGATCCTGATGTTCTCCATGGCCGGCGTTCCACCGACCGTGGGCTTCATGGCCAAGCTCCTGGTCTTGCAGGCCGTGGTGCGGGTGGACCTGGTGTGGCTGGCGGTGGTCGCCGTCGCCTTCTCCATCATCGGCGCCTTCTACTATCTGCGGGTCGTCAAGCTCATCTATTTCGAGAAGCCGACGACCGAGGCCCCGCTCCTCGCGTCCAGCGGCGTGCGTGTCGCCATGACCGTCAACGGGCTGGCCGTCCTTCTCCTCGGCCTCTTCCCCGCGGGGTTGCTGGGCCTCTGCCAGACGGCGTTCGGTTAGGGAAGCGACTGATCGCGCTTCCCGCGCGGGTCCACCGGTCGCCCGACCGGCCTTGGCCGCGCTGCGGGACTAGGCCTTCGGCGGGACATAGCCCGCCGGCATCTCCGCCCCCTCGCCGAAGAAATAGCGCTCCATTTGCTCCTCCAGGAACTTGCGGGCCTTGGGGTCCATGGGGCTCAGGCGGTTCTCGTTGATCAGCATGGTCTGGTGACGCAGCCAGTCGCCCCACGCCTGCTTGGAGACCTGCTCGAAGATGCGTCGGCCGAGCTCTCCGGGATAGGGTTGGCGATCGAGACCTTCGGCCTCGCGGCCGAGCTTGCTGCAGTGAACGAGTCTGCTCATCGGGGAAATCCCTCCGGGTTGTTGGTTCGATACCCGCTCAACGGGGTCTCATGGCCTGGATGATGGAGCGAACGGGTGCGGGCAGCCCAATGGCATCGATCATCTCGGCGCTTGCCCACCGCGTGTCGTCCCCATCCGCGACTCCCACCTGGGGGTCGTCCAGCAAGATCTCCGCGATCCGGATATCCAGGGTGAAGTGCGTGAAGGTGTGACGGCGGGGAGGGAGCATTTCAACCTGCCGGGGCGCGCGGCCCAGCCGCTCGCGGCACCACTGGGCGGGCTCGCTGCCCGCCGCCGCCTCGGGTAGGCTCCAGAGCCCGCCCCAGATCCCGGCGGCTGGTCGACGCTCCAGGAGGATCTCCCCCCGCTGGTTGCGCGCCAGGATCATCAGGGTCCGACGTTGGGGGAGGGTGCGGGCCGGGCGGGCCCCTGGCAGCTCCTGCTGTCGCCCCTGAAGGCGGGCGATGCAGTCCGATTCCAGGGGACAGCGTGCGCACTGGGGAGCCGAGCGGGTGCAGCGGGTGGCACCGAGGTCCATCATGGCCTGGTTATAGGCGCCGGGCCGGTCCATCGGCGTGTGCCGCTCGGCCAGCCGCCACAGCTCGGCGAGCACCGAGGCCCGTCCAGGCCAGCCCTCGACGCCGAAGCGCCGGGCGAGGACGC
>JBAPYD010000498.1:0-1600 GCA_049284555.1 Chromatiaceae bacterium
GTCTGAATCACGGTCATGTCGCTGGGCAATCGATTCCTCAGTGCCGACGAGCTGGGCATCCGCCTCGAGATCGTCAACGGTCTGGCGATCTGGGAGGCGCAGCCACTCTACCGGCACCAGAAGCACGTCGAGCGCATCGCCCGGTCCATCGAGCCGGGGCATGACGCCGCCTGCGGCTGTGTCCACGCCCTGGACGTCTACAAGTGAGTGGACTCGTCGACAAGCTCAAGCTCAAGGAGCAGGCGGAGGAGGATGTCTACTTCGCCCGCCGCGATCGCGAGCTGTTGCGCGCCAAGGGCGAGTCGGCGCCGCGTCCCGATCGGGATCGGCCGACGGTGGTATCCGGCGGGCAGACGGGGGTGGATCGGGGGGCCCTGGCCGCTGCCCTGGAGCTGGGTCTGGCGGTGGGCGGCTGGTGCCCGGCGGGGCGCCGAGCGGAGGACGGCGCCATCCCGGACTCGTTTCCGCTCCAGGAGACGCCGAGCTCGGACTACCCGGAGCGGACGGACTGGAACGTGCGGGACAGCGACGCCACCCTGATCCTCCATCGGGGCCCCCTCTCCGGCGGGACCAGGCTGACCGCCGAGCTCGCGCGACACCGGGGACGCCCCCTCCTGTGCCGGGATCTCCAGGGGCCCCTCGACCCCGCGGAGATCGCCCACTGGCTCCACCTCAACCGGGTCCGGGTCCTCAACTGCGCGGGTCCCCGGGAATCCCAGGCCCCGGGCATCACCGAGCAGGCACGGAGCCTCCTTTTAACTGTCTTCCGCCTCTGGATCGCCGCGGACGCTTGACCTACCGCTTTGTCCCGGCGGTATTCCGCCTCGGCCCTCGCCACTCGCCACTAGCCACTTCCTACAACTTCAACCCCACCGCCAACCCGGCCAGAAACGAGGCCACGCTCGGCAGGTTGCGTCCCATGAAATCCAGCAGGGCCCCGCCCTGGGCGCCCAGCCAGTCCGCCCCGGTATCGTACTGAAGCTCCACGCCCGACCAGTCCACCTCCGCGAGCCCCGCGTACTGGAGCGCGAAGACGCCGACCAGCATGACCCCGATCACCACCAGGGCGATCTTGAAGGCCACCTTGAGGGCGAAGCCGGCGGCCAGCCCCACGATGAAGGAGAACCCCAGCCGGAGAAACAAGGCCTCGTTGAAAAGAGAGCCCGCGTCCTGCGGCGCGACCACATCCGCGGGGTCTGCCCTCAGCAGGCCGAGTGGCAGGCCCGCAACAAGCCCGCCCCAGGCGATCCGCCTGCCGGGCCCCGTGCTTTCTGGTTTCATGGAGCGTCTCGTCTTGAAGAGCATTCAGGAGGGTCCGGGGGCCGGCCCTGGGCACGAGCGTCTGCCAGCGATCGGCGGCGGCGGGACCAAGGTGAGCCCATCGTGTTGCTCGACGTGAGAACGGAGCGCGAGCAGTCCATCGTCGGGGTGACCCAGCCGGATGCACTCCATATCCCGATGAACAAGGTCTTCACCCCCGAGGGCCTCGCCCAGATTCCGACCGACAGGACGGTGGTCGTGATCTGTCATTCGGGTGTGCGCTGCACCGCGGTCTCCATGGCCCTGCGCAACATCGGCTTCGATAACGTGTACTCCATGA
>JBAPYD010000499.1:0-1783 GCA_049284555.1 Chromatiaceae bacterium
CAGCACCGCCGTGCGCGAGCGTGGCGGCCGCCCCTGGCGGGTGCGTCCGACCATGTGGAAGAGGAGCCAGGGCAGTCCCGCCAGGTCGAAGAGCCGCCGGTCGCGCAGGGCCTGGCGAAGCTCCTCCGCGGCCTCGTCCGGGCCCTCCCCGGACGGGTCCTTGAGCTCGCTGAGGTAGGACTCCACCCGCCGGAACGACAGCCGTTTGACCACCAGCAGATCGGTCGCGGGCAGGGCGCCCAGACAGTCGCGACCCACCCATGAGGCCCCGCACACGGCCAGGAACCGGTGGCGGGGGGCGCGTCGCGCCAGCTCGGCGAGCTCCTGGAACAGGGTCGCGCGTTCCCCCTCCGCGAAGGACTCGACGTTGTCGATCAGGAACAGGAGGATCGGCCCGGCAGGGGCCGTGTAGAGCCCCCGGAGCTGCCGCGGTCTGAGCTCCGGCCAGAATCGCTGCAGCGCCGTGAGGATGAGCTCCTCCAACCCGACGTAGCCCAGGTCCCCGATCCCCCCCAGGTCCAGAAGAACGGGTACCCAGAGGCGATCCTCGCGCTCGTTCAAGGCCTCTTGGGCCAGGCTGCCGACCAGCCCGCGCAAGCGGATCGACTTGCCGCTCCCCTCGCCCCCCAGCACGATCAGGAAGGGCTGCCGGGGAGGCGACGCCGCAAGCAGGATCTCCCGGACCGTCTGCTCCAGGTCGTAGCCCCCCTCGTCGCCCCAGGTCAGGCGGGCGAGGGTGGGTGGGTCCGCGTCGGGGGGCGCCCGGATCACCTCCACGGGGAGGGGTGGCGCCTTCTGGGCCAGACAGTCCCGGCTCCACTCGACCATCGCCGCGAGCGCCCGGCGCAGGGGGTCCGGGGCCAGCAGCTGCCCGTCGCGCATGCGCATGTAGAGCACCGGGATCGACCAGTCGGCCGACCCGGACTCCGCAAGCAGCCAGCGCGCCTCGGCGAGCGCCTTGTCGATCAGGCCATGTACCAGGAGGGATTGGAAGAAGCGGCGGGTGAGGTCGGTCGAGAGGTCCATCGGCACCTGGTCCTGCATGGCGATCACCGCCGGGACCCCGGCCTGCACGAGCCTGGCCCCGAGACCGGCGAAGGTCCCGACGTCGATATCCGCCCGCGCCGCGCTCTCGCAGGCGGCGAGGTAGACCAGCCTGGGCAGGGGCTCCGCGGCAAGCCAGCTGTCGGCCAGCCGATCGTCTTCCACCCGCTCGACAGAGCCGTCATCGGCAGACTCCAGGAGCAGTGCGCTGTGGCCTGGGCCGCCGTCCCGGCCCGGCTTGTAGGTCCCGTGGGCGATCAGGTGCACCACATGGAAGCGCCGCATCTGCTCACGCAGGGCCTCGACCCCCGTGGGTCCCGGGAGCACCGCCCAGCCCCCCGATTCCAGGACCTCGACCCACTCCGGGGAGAGTCCGGTGTGCCCCGGCAGCACGGCGACCCGCAGGGAGGCCGGATCAGGCAGTGACGAGAGTCCCGCCCAGAGGTTCGCCACCTCCTGCTCCACGGCGACGGCGGGCAGGTTCCAGCGCTCCAGACCGCTCGGGTTGGCCACCGCGATCAGCACCCGCACGGGGCGCTCGTCCAGCGGAGGCGGCGGCTCCTCGTCCAGCGCCGTGAAGCGGGAGAAGGGTGTGTCGATCGCGATCCCCGCCGGCACCAGTTGGTCCCGCCGGGGAAGCATCAGGCGCTCCCAGCGCAGCGCCTGCAGCTCGCCCGCGCCCGGGTCGATCTGCAGCCGCAGGCGAACCCGCCCGCCGCACCGGGCATCCGCCCGGCTG
>JBAPYD010000500.1:0-3944 GCA_049284555.1 Chromatiaceae bacterium
GCGCAGAAGTCGGCGAAGGCGGGGTCGTCGCGCAGGCGGGCCAGGGCGCCGAACTGGCGCAGCACCTCGCTCAGGAAGAACCCCAGCCACAGGCTTTCCCCCTTGCCCCCGATCCCGACGCGGTTCATGCCGTCGTTCCAGTCGCCGGTGCCGATCAGCGGCAGACCGTGGGGGCCGAGCCTGAGCCCATGCCGGATGGCCCGCACGCAATGCTGGTATAGGCTCTCAGTGGTCTCGGAGCAGGTGGGCAGGTCATAGTAAGAGTCGTCGTCCGGATTGAGCGGGCGCCCTTCTAGGAACGCGACAGGCTCCTCCAGCACGCCGGTGTCGCCGCTGCTCAGCACATAGCGGCAGGTGGCCAGGGGCAGCCACAGGTAATCGTCGGAACAATGGGTTCTGACACCGCGTCCGGAGGGGGGGTGCCACCAGTGCTGGACATCCCCTTCCAGGAATTGCCGACCCGCGCACAGGAGCAGCTGGGCGCGCAGCAGGCCGGGCTCGGCATGCACCAGTGCCATCGCGTCCTGAAGCTGGTCGCGGAAGCCGAAGGCGCCGCCCGACTGGTAGTAGCCGCTGCGCGCCCAGAGGCGACAGGCCAAGGTCTGGTAAAGCAGCCAGCCATTGGCTAGCACGTTGAGAGACTCGTCGGGCGTCTGCACGTTGACGGCGCCGAGGGTGTGGCTCCAGTACTGCCAGACCGCCTCCAGTGCCCGCCGCGCGGCGTCGGCGCCGCGGAAACGATGGACGAGCCCGTTGGCGTCATCGCCGCCCGGCACGCCCCCCAGGCCGAGCCTGAAGGTGATCTCGCGCTCCTGCCCGTCGGCGAGGTCGAACCCGACCTGGATTGCGGCGCAGGGGTCCAAGGCGCCACCGAGCCTGCCCGACAGGTGGGTGCGGGCCAGGGCCGCCGGGCTCTCCAGGCTGCCGTTGCGGCCGATGAACTCGGCCCGGTCGCAGCTGACGGTCCGATTCGGTTCGTCCACGTCGAAGAAGGCGACCCGGCCGGGAAACTCGGTGTTGTAGGGGTTGCGTGCGTAGAGAGCGCCGCTGTAGGGGTCGACCTCGGTGCTGACGTGCATGGCGGTTCTCTCACGCAGGTCGCCCATCACCCATTCCACATAGCCCGTCGCGGACAGCCGGCGCGGACGCCCGGAGGCGTTGGATACCTTCAGCACGGCGAACTTGACCGCTGCGTCCACCGCCACATAGACCCAGAGCTCCGAACGGATGCCGCCCTCGGTGTGCTCGAACACGCTGTAGCCGAATCCGTGCCGACTGATGTAGGGCGCCACGCCGGGTCTCGGCAGCGGCGTCGGCGACCAGAAGCGGCCGCTTTCTTCGTCGCGCAGGTAGAAGGCCTCACCGCTCCGATCGGACACCGGGTCGTTGTGCCAGGGCGTGAGTCGAAGCTCATGCGCGTTCTCGCCCCAGGTGTAGGCCTGGCCGCTCTCCGAAAGCACGCTTCCGAACCAGGGATTGGCGAGCACATTCACCCAGGGCGCCGGCGTGCGCTGTCCGCGCCCGGTGGTGATGACATACTCGCGACCATCCGGGGTGAAGCCACCGATGCCGTTGGACAGGATC
The DNA here is from genome assembly GCA_049284555.1 of Chromatiaceae bacterium. Taxonomy (GTDB): domain Bacteria; phylum Pseudomonadota; class Gammaproteobacteria; order Chromatiales; family Chromatiaceae; genus Thiodictyon. The sequence continues at coordinate 1,585 of JBAPYD010000500.1, forward strand.
AGCTCCCGTGGCGGCAGCTCGAAGGCGGCGGGCGCCTCATCTTGTGCGGGCCGGCTGGGCGCGAGGCCCGGAACCCGCACTTGGGCGGCTCCCGGCCGGTTGACCTGCTCATCCAGGGTGCCCTGGCTGTCGCTCAGGACGACACGGGCGACCGCCTGGAACAGGGTGCGGTCTTCCTCCGAGATCTGCTCGGCCGAGCGCACGAAGATCCCCCCGGGCCGCTCCATGACCTGTTCCTGCCCAACGGAGACCAGCCCCAGGATCTGATCCTGCAGCGCCTGACGGTAACCGGCACGGTCCTCGTTCCAGATCACCAGGTCCACGGCCAGTCCCTTCAAACGCCAGTAGGCATGGGCCTGGATCAGCTGGCGCACCAGCTCGATGTTGGCCAGGTCGCCGATGCGCAGCAGGACGATCGGCAGATCACCGGAGACGGCGTAGCCCCACAGGCCCGATTGCCCGCGCCGGTTCTGCATCAGCACGCCGCTGTCGGCGCGCAGCCCGGCGTGGGCATAAATGACCGAGTTGGCCAGGCGCCCGTAGAGCTGCGCGTCCGCATCATTGGCGTTGATCTGGCGCAGCACCACCTGAGCGTGGGTCCAGGCCAGGTCGAAGACACGGTCGGCGAGGGGGCGGTCGTGATATTTCTCGACCAAGCCCAGGACCGCGTCGCGGCTGTCGCCGATGCCGTACACGAGGTCCACGCTGGCCGATCGGCCCGGATCCAGGTGGATGCGACAGCGGCTCGCCACGACCGGATCGAGCACGGAGCCCTGACTTCCGGATAGCGCCGCGCCATCCGCGATCGCCTGGGGCGCGGCGGTGGTGCGGCCTCGGCCGAGGAATCGGGCGCGGTCGGTCTCGTAGGAAAGGCCGCCGACTTCCCCGTCGTGGACGGCCATCAGATGGAACATCCAGGGCACCGGCTCATCGCGCGAGCGGGGCCGGCGGGTGCACAGGATGGCGTGCCGCGCCTCGACGATCTCGGTCTGGACGAAGAGATTGCTGAACGCCGGGTGCAGTGCGTCCGCGGCGGGTGGGGCGAGCACCACCTCCGCATAGCTCGTGATGTCGAGCGTCCTGGGCGTGGCGGAACGGTTGGTGATGCGCACCCGGCGCAGCTCGATATCGTCTTCCGGGGAGACGGCGATCTCGGTATAGGTCTCGAAATCGAACCCCTCACCCCGGTCGCGACGGCGAAACTCCGCGCGTCCCTCCGAGAAGATGGCCTCGTAGTGGGCCGCGCGTCGTGCGGTCGGCTGGTGCGCGGTCGACCAGGTCGTGCCGCTCTCCACATCGCGCAGGTAACAGAAGGTGCCCCAAGGATCGCGGGTGCCGTCCTCGCGCCAGCGCGTTACGGCCAGATCCTTCCAGCGGCTGTAGCCGCCGCCCGCATGGGTGACCATCAGGTGATAGCGACCGTTGGAGAGCAGGTGCACCTCCGGGACCGGTGTGCCGGGGTTGTCGAGCACGCGGAACGGGACCTCCGCGGCGCTCGCGTCGGCCTGGGCGGCGGTGAGCTCGGCGCCGTGGACATACAGCGCCGATGCCCTGGGGATGCGCTCCTGCAACAACAGCAGGGTGGCCTGGAACAGCGGGTCGGATGCGAAACGCCGCTGCATCGGACGGTCCAGCAGCCGATAGGCCAGTGCGAGCAGGGTCATCCCCTGATGGTGGGCCATGTAGGACCGCACCAGGGCATGGGACTCCCCGCGCCGTTGCCGTGCCGGGGTGTAGTCGATGGCTTCATGGAAGCCGAACCGTCCTTCCGCCCCGACGGAGGAGAGCCTTTGCAGGTTCCGGCACGCGGCCTCCGGCGCCACCATCAACGCGAGCGCGGAGGCGTAGGGTGCAACCACCAGGTCCTCGGCGAGCCCGCGCTTCAGTCCCAGGCCCGGCACGCCGAAGGCGCGGTACTGGTAGTTGAGCTGCACATCCACCGCGTTGTAGCCGGATTCCGAGATGCCCCAGGGCAGGCCACGCAGCTGGCCGTACGCGACCTGCCGTTCCACCGCGGCCTTGGCGGTCTGGTCGAGCAGGGTGTGCTCATAGGTCGGCATCACCAGTTGCGGCATCAGATACTCGAACATTGAGCCGCTCCAGGACAGCAGGATCGGCTCGCCGCCCACGCCGGTAAGCAGGCGCCCAAGGGCGAACCAGCTCTCCTGGGGGAGTTGTCCCTGGGCGATGGCGACGAAAACGCTCAAGCGCGCCTCGGAGGCCAACAGATCGTAGTAGCTCGCGTCCCGCCGCTGCTCGTCCACGCTGTAGCCGATGGAGAGCAGATGCGATCCCTCGTCGTACAGGAAGCCGTACTCCATGTCCGCGAGCGCGCCCGCCTGCAAGGCCAGGCGCTGGAT
>JBAPYD010000501.1:0-3042 GCA_049284555.1 Chromatiaceae bacterium
TACCTTGCTGAGTTGCTTTTCGACCCGCCTCATCCGATAACCGGCATCGGCCCATCAACCCCTGAGAATATTAGCCAGACTTGATGCGATTGCCCTGGTCGTCACCGGCTTCGACACCAGCTTCACCGAGGGCAATATCCTGGAGCGTCCCGTCTCCCGCTTCAACTTCGAGTTCCAGGCAAAGCGGCACCGCGAGTACTATTTCTTCCGCATACTCCTGCCGTTAGCCGTCATCATCGCCGTCTCCTGGTCCCTGTTCTTCCTCAAGGACTACGCCAAGCGTGTCGACGCGGCCGGCGCGAACCTGCTGCTGTTCATTGCCTTCAACTTTGCGATCTCCAGCGATCTGCCGAGGCTGGGTTATCTCACCTTCCTTGATACGCTGCTGATCAGCGCGTTCCTGGTCACCGCGGTCGTCCTCATCCTCGCGGTGTATCTGCGCCGGCAGGACATGAAAGGACGCGACGTCTTCGTTGCGAGGATCGACCGCTACGTGATCACCTTCTACCCGCTGGCGTACGTGCTGACGATTGCCACCGTGGCCTTGCTCTTCCGATAAGCCAGCACCCGCCTGGCGGGCTACCCGTGCGTCGCGCTGTTGCCGGCCGGTGTGTTACCGCATTGCAGTCGGCCGACTGCCAATACGGTGCCGATACTCGTTCAGAACGGTCGCCACCCGTGGGTTGGCTGACCGCCCAGCACGGCCTGGGCGTAGGCGCTGCCTTTCAATGCGTCAGTCAGCTCGCCCGTGGCGAGGGCGTTGGCGGCGCCCTCCAGCTCGGGGCTCGCGAAGAGCCCCGAGGGGGAGACGTTGCCGTTGATGCAGGGCTCCAGCTGGGGGGCGACCTCGGCCTGATGCAGCAGGGCGAGCTGATGCTCGGCGCGCAGCTCCGCGGCGACGCGCTGCTGGGCCTGATACCAGTCCTCGCCGGCCTGGGTGGCGAAGGTGCCGCCGGCAGAGACCTGGCCATTGATGGCCGGCTCCAGGCGGTTGTCCGCCGCAAGGGCAGGGGTCGCGAGCAGAGCCGTGAGGGCCAGGGTTGGGACGAATCGAGACATGGGAGTGACTCCGGGAAGTAATTTAGCTTTCGCTAATATAGGGGGCCGGGTCTCGCGGAGTCAAGGATGCGAGAAAAATTATTAATTAAAGACAATATGTTACGAGATGTAACCGTAACTTCTCAATAACTCAGGGTGCCGCCGAAGAGGCGGCGCGCTGGCGAATCAGATCGGGTAATGGCGAAATCAACCCGAGCTGCTTGATGCGGTCGCCGAGATAATCCCAGAACGAGATGCCGAGCTTGCGGCAAGTCTTTTTCAGGCTGGCGAAGCCGTCGCGACATTGTCGACCCAGCTCGCTGCGGGTCCCGCCGCTGATCTTGCGCCACTTCACAAAGCCGCGGATATCGCCTTCGCTGCCGTTGGTGTGCAGGACCACATCGGGGCGTTCGAGGACCAGCAGCAGCTCGCCCTTGTGGGCGTGCAGCCGCTTGAGGGTGCGGTCGAGCGTCGTGAAGGAGGTCTTCTGGGTGAAGATCGCATCAAAACGTGCCTTCAAGGCGGACCGCAGGGCCGGATCGGGGTTGCGCCGATAGGCCTTGAGGTCGGCATACAGCTGCCAGATCTGGCCGCGCACCCGCGCCTGATCGCCACGGTGGTGGTCGTTGAGGGGGATGAGCTTGTGTACCAGCCGCTCGGCGTGAACCCAGCACAGGGCATGCAGCAGGATGGCGAACTGTCCGGCCCCATCGCTGATGATCGCCAGCTGCAGAGAGAATCCTTTCTCAATCAGCCCGCCCAGCAGGGCGCCTTCGGTGGCGATGCGGCGATGGCGCTCGCTGACGATCCCCAGTGCCGCCAGATGCGCCTCCCAGGCGGGTGTGCCGGTGAGCGTCGTCGGCGTGTGGGCCTGCAACTGTTGGCGCGATCGCGCGGGCAGCCCCTCCTCTTGCCAATAGTCCAGGGCGTGGGAATTGGCCGTGTAGCTGATCGCACCGGCATGCAACAGCTCCAGGAAGTTGATCCGGCTCTTGCTGGCCGTGCTCGCAAACCAGGCAAACCAGTCGTTGCCGATCTGCGTGACATAGCCGTTGCGGCCCCGATGGCGTGCCCCGGAATCGTCGACCGTGATCCAGCGGCTGACCTCCAGGGCGGTCGTCAACACCTGCTCCTTCTCGGCCAAAAACGCATCGGTGTGGCCGCTGAGCAAGGCATCGATCTGTCCCACTGACAGGTCGATGCCCCACTCGCGCAACTGCTCGTGCAGCAGGGGCTGGGTGACCTGGCAGTGATGGTGTTGGTAGAGCACATAGCGTCGCAGCTCAGGACCGAAGTGCCCGCCCTGCAGGCTCGCCGGTAACTCCCCCACCAGCCGCTCCCCCTCTGGGGTCTGCCAGACTTCCAGACGGTAGCGCGTGTTGTGCGCGGCGATGCGCAGGTCCTGAACGACGAAGTCGCGGTAGCCCTTAAAGCGCGAACCCGCTGGCACGGGCTGGCTGGGCGCCACGGCGACGGTCTCGTGAATGGTGAGCTGTGTGGTCTTGCGCCGCTTGGCCGAGCCCGCGCGCTTGGGCACTGCGCCCGCGCTGACCTCGCCGTTGCGGGCGTCAGGCTCGCTCTGCTCTTCCATCCCGCTGGGCCGAAACTTGGGCTTCGCCTTCTCACCCTTGAGCACGGCGATCTCATCACGCAACTGCTGAATGAGCTCTGACTGTCGCCGGTTCTCTTCGAGCAAGCGCTCGACCCGCGCCAGCAACAGATCGACCAGCGGGCTACGCTCCGCTTCAGCAATGACCGGTAGGGGATCTTGCTCCGCCATGCTCGACAGATAAGCGAGTCACGCATCAGATCTTCTTCTTTACATTAGCTCAGTATCGTAGCTCACTGATACAATTGCCACTGCTTTTTGAGAAGTTACACCCGAAACTGGCTGACCATCCTTGACCCGCGCGGCAAGCGAAAATAAGCCAGCCCTTTCCCACTTGCACCCTCAACATCAGAACCGCTTGATCGTAAGGAGCATTCGATGCAGCCCAACCTGTT
>JBAPYD010000502.1:0-2713 GCA_049284555.1 Chromatiaceae bacterium
AGCCCCTCGCCCCAGAGGGGAGAGGGGTTGGGGTGAGGGGAGAGGCGAGCTTGCGCGGTGGGGCAAAGGCCAAAAAAGCCGTGGCGATCATTCGCCGGATCGCGATGGTCGCGATGATCGTGGTAGTCGGGCTTCAGCCGGACGGCGGCATCTCGGTCTCCTGCAACGGTGTAGTCGGACTGAAGTCCGACCTACCGGGGTTCTTTTGCGATCTCGGGGGGCAGGCCAACCGACGCGCTGAACCGCACGACTGTGTGAGCCGCACTGAGGAGGCAGTGCTGGTGCCAAGATGACGAAAGCGTCATGTTTTTCAGCGAGGACTTGATTCAGGTTAGGGAGGGTGAGTGGGCCCGGGGCGGCGGCCGCCAGGGCCTCGTGCTCCTTGCGACCCCAGGCCAGCCGCTCCGCGCTGCCGCCGAGGCGCCCTTCCGAAGGGGACGGGAAGCCCCCAAGTTCCAGGCCATCCTGGTCGCCAGTGCGCAAGCGCTCCGACCGCGACACCGCCCCCTGGAGCCCCCATGCCCCGCAGCCCGTTTCTTCCGCCCTTCGACGCCCTACCCGAGGAGATCCCGATCTTTCCCCTGCCCGGAGCCGTGGTGATGCCCGGGGTTCAGCTCCCCCTCAACATCTTCGAGCCGCGCTATCTCAACATGGTGGCCGACGCCATGGCGGGGGATCACCTGATCGGGATGATCCAGCCCACCAGCGAGACCCTGCTCGACGAGGTGCCGGAGCTTCACCGCATCGGCTGCGCGGGACGGATCACTTCCTATAGTGAGACCACGGATGGGCGGATCGTGGTGGTGCTGACCGGGGTGTGCCGCTTCCGGGTGCGCGCCGAGGTCGCCGGGCGTCGGGGTTACCGACGCGTCGCCGCTGACTGGGGGCCTTTCGCCGTCGACTGCGAGTCCGAGGGGCACCGCATCGAAGACCGGCAGGGCTTCCTGGGCTCTCTGAAGTCCTATTGCACCCTGCGCGGCGTGGAGATCCCCTGGGACGATGTGAAGAAGATGGCCGATGGGGACCTGGTCAACCTGCTGTGCGCCCATCTGCCGTTGAGCCCCGAGGACAAACAGGCCCTGCTGGAGGCCGTCCCCACGGTGGAGCGGGCGGCCCTGATGCGGGGCCTGATGGACATGGCGGCGGTGGCCGGCAACATGGACGTGGCCGAGCACCGGCATTGAGCGGCTGTCGAGGCATCGCCAGAGTCCGCTATCCGGAATCCGGTAGGTCGGGCTTCAGCCCGACAGCGGCCTCTCGGTCTTACTGAATCGTCGTAGTCGGGCTGAAGCCCGACCCACGGATCGGCGGGCCCCGGGCTTGAAAGCGCGCGGTTTCAGGGCTATCTGAGGCCCATCAGGTCGGAAGTATCCAGAGGATTCCAGCGATGGCAGTCACACTCACCGAATCGGCGGCTCGCCACGTGGCGGGCATGTTGGAGAAGCGCGGCCACGGGGTGGGCTTGCGCGTGGGCACCAGGAAGAGCGGGTGCACCGGCTACGCCTATGACGTCGACTACGCGGACACCGTTGGCGAGGGTGATCAGGTGTTCGAGAGCCATGGAGTCAAGGTGGTGGTGGACGGTACCAGCCTCGAGCGCATCGACGGCATGGAGATCGACTTCGTGCGCTCCAGCCTGCTCAACCAGGGATTCGAGTTCCGCAACCCGAACGTCAAGGACACCTGCGGCTGCGGCGAGTCCTTCAGCGTCTAGGCGGGCGTCACGGACATGACAGCGAGTCCGGAGGTTCAGGAGATCATCGAGGATTTCGAGCTCCTCGGGGACTGGGACACGCGTTACCAGTACCTGGTGGAGATCGGGGAGCGTCTGCCGGCGATGCCGTCGGAAGAGAAGACCGAGGCCAACCGGGTGAAGGAGTGCATGAGCACGGTGCACGTGGCGGCCCACCCGGACGGCTCCGTGCCCCCCCGACTCAGCTACCTCGGGGACTGCGACACCGCCATCATCAAGGGGGTGGTCGCGATCCTGGTGCGGCTCTTTTCGGGCAAGACCCCCGCGGAGGTCGAGGGGCTCGACGTGGACGCCCTGTTCGAGGGGCTGCACCTGGAGGAGCATCTGAGCCCCAACCGTCACGTCGGGGTCTACGCCATCGTGGAGAAGCTCAAGGGCCAGGCCCGCGCCTTCGCCTGACCGCCCGCCCCCTCCTGAGGGCGTCGCGAAAGTACCCTCCCCCTTGCAGAGGGGGGGGTTAGGGTGGGGGTAGAGACCGTCTATCTCATTGATTCCATCGTCATCACCCCCATCCCACCCTTCCCACTACGAGAGGGTGTCGCAAAGGGTAGCCGGCGCGGTTCTGTCGCGGCTCAGGCCCGGGCGGGACGTAGGCGAAACAACAGCTTGCGTGCTTCCCCCCCTCACCCCAACCCCTCTCCCCTCTGGGGCGAGGGGCTTTTGCGACACCCTCTACGAGGGGGAGGGCGCTTGCAGACGAGCTGTTGCGGCACCCTCTCCTAAGGGTGGATGTTGGCCTGTGAATTTTCTCAGGGTGGATGCCCGAAGGGTGATCCACCACCGCCGCCTCTGCGAAAGCCGCCCATGTCGCTGGTGGAACCGCTCCGCGTTCCACCCTCTCATAACGCATTCAAATTAAATATTTTTATAAAAACCCGTCCCTGGGAGCAGGCGAAGACGGCGGTCGTTTGCGATCAGTTCCATTGATCGGCAATGGCCGGAGGTCTTCGCGCCATGTCG
>JBAPYD010000503.1:0-2858 GCA_049284555.1 Chromatiaceae bacterium
ACCAGGGGATCAAGCGCGCGCTGACCCGACTCATGCCGCTAGGGGCCGGGTTGCCGCCCCCGGAGACTCGCCTGGGAGCACTGATTGGAGCCGGTGTGGTGCCGGATTCATTCATCGGGATTGCCGAGCGCCTTGCCGGACTGCCACGCCCCGAGCGGACCCTGCCGATCACCGGTGGGCTGCTGGTGGGTGGCGGGACCGATCTCTTTGCCCACTCCTGGTCCCGGCCGTCCCCGCAGCGACTGGTCATGCTCGCGGATCGACCCGAGCTGCGCGGCGTCACCGCGACCGCCGAGCGCTTCCGCATCGGCGCCGCCACGACCGTGGAGGAGCTGCTGGAATCGACTCTGCTGGCCGAGCGCATCCCGGATCTGCATCAGGTGCTCGAGCGCTTCGGCGGGACCCCGGTGCGGGATCGGGCCACCCTGGGCGGAAACCTGGTCAACGCTTCGCCGATCGGCGACCTCAGCGTCTGCCTGCTGGCGCTGGCGGCGGAGGTCGTAGTCGATAGCCCGATGGGAACAAGGCAGGTACCGCTCTCGCGCTTCTTCTTGGGCTACAAACGGCTGGATCTCCATCCGGACGAATGGGTGGCCGCGGTAGAGCTCGCGCTCGCGCCTGGAACCACCCGCTTTCATTTCGAGAAGGTGGCCCACCGCGAGTATCTCGACGTAGCCGCAGTCAATTCGGCCCTGTACCTGGAACTGGCCGACGGCGCCATCCGCCGCGCCCGGCTGAGCGCCGGCGGGGTTGCCCCGACGCCGGTGTGTCTGAAGGACACCTCGGCTTGGCTCGCCGGCCGGCGGCTGGACGGCGCTACCGCCTGGTCGGCAGCGCATCGGGCACGGCAGGAAGCCAGCCCCATCGACGATGTGCGCGGCAGCGCGGACTATAAAGGTCTGCTGTTGCGCCAACTGGTGCTGGCCCACTTCCAGGCATTGGGGCCGGAGGGAATCAACGCGGATTGGCCGTTGACACCCAAGGGCGGAGAGGCGATGCCATGACCAAACCAGGCCCCGACGCCGCCCATCTGTGTGTCACGGGTCAGTCCAGGTTCCTGGACGATCTGCCGCATCCGCCCGATACCCTGCACGCGGCCCCCCTACCCGCGCCCTTCGCGCACGGACATATTCTCGCGATCGACCCGACCCCGGCCCTGAGGCTACCGGGGGTCAGGGCGGTGATGACCGCTGCGGATGTCACCGGAGAGAACCGGATCGGGGTCCAGGCAGACGACGAGCCACTGTTGGCGGAGACCGAATTCCGCTATTCCGGTGAGACCCTGGCGCTTGTTGTAGCGGACGATCCCGAGACCGCCCGGGCCGGCACCGTGGCCGTGGGGCTGGACCTGGAGCCCCTGCCCGCCGCTCTCGACCCGCTGGCCGCCAAGGCAGCAGGTGCCCTATTCGAGCCCCCCCGCAGCTTCGTCTTCGGTGACCTGGAACAGGCGTGGGGGGAGTGCGTCGCGAGCGTCGCCGGCCGCGTCCTGGTCGGCGGTCAGGAGCACCTCTACCTGGAGACCCAGGCAGCCCTGGCCATCCCTCGCGACGACGGCGGGGTGTTGCTGCATGCCGCCACCCAGAGTCCCAGTGCCACACAATCGGCGACAGCACGGGTCCTGGGGTTGCAGATGCACCAGATCGAGGTCGACGTGCTGCGGCTCGGCGGCGGTTTCGGCGGCAAGGAGAGTCAAGCCACCCGCTTCGCAGTGCTGGCCGCCTTGGCGGCCCACCGGCTGGGACGACCGGTCAAACTGGTGCTGAGGCGCGACGAAGACATGGCCCAGACCGGCAAGCGCCACCCCTACTGCGCCGACTATCGCATCGGCCTGAACCGAGACGGACGCATCCACGCCTACACGGTCGACTTCTACCAGAACGCCGGGGCTTATACCGACCTCTCGCCTGCCGTCCTTGCCCGCACCCTGTTCCACGCGGGCAACGCCTACGCCATCCCGCACTTTCGGGCCACCGCCTGGTGTTGCCGGACCCACCTGCCGCCCTTTACCGCCATGCGGGGCTTCGGTGCCCCCCAGGGGGTCTTCGTACTGGAGTGCGCCATCGACCGGCTGGCGCGGCAGTGCTCAATCCCGGCCGAGACCATTCGCGCCCGCAGCCTGCTGGCGGAGGGGGATCGCTTCCCGTTCGGCATGCAGGCGGAGCGATGCCGCGCCCGCCCCTGCTGGGAACGGGCGCGGGAAGGCTACGACCTGGTCGGCTGGCGGCAAGAGGTCGACGCCTTCAACGCCGCCCATCGGTTGGAGAAGAAGGGTCTCGTCTGCTTGCCGATCGCCTTCGGCATCTCCTTCACCCACATCCCCCTCAACCAGGGAGAGGCCCTGGTACACCTCTACCGCGACGGCAGTGTCGGCCTCTCCGCCGGGGCGGTGGAGATGGGCCAAGGGGTCAACCGCAAGCTTCAGCGGGTGGCGGCCCACAACCTGGGATTGCCGGAAGAGCTGATACGGGTCGAGAGCACCAATACCACCCGCACCGCCAACCTCTCCGCCAGCGCCGCCAGCGTCACCGCCGATCTCCACGGGCACGCGGTGCGGATCGCCTGCGAGACTTTGCGGGAGCGGCTGCTGGTGTTGGCGGCTGAACTGCTGGACGAGCCGCCGGATGCACTGCGGCTGGCGGGCGGGGCGGCGCTGGCCGGCGAGTCATCCCCGCGTATCCCCTGGGTGGAGCTTCTGGCGGCCGCCTATGAGCGGCGGATCGGGCTTTCCGCCCAGGCCCACTATGCCATCCCGGGGCTTTTCTTCGACACGGAGCGGGAACGGGGCCATCCCTTCGCCTATCATGTCTACGGCGCGGCGATCTGCGAGGCGACCCTGGACGGCCTGCGCGGCACTTACC
>JBAPYD010000504.1:0-4798 GCA_049284555.1 Chromatiaceae bacterium
CTGCGGCACGAGGGGGTGCGGGTCCCCTAGGACCTCGTCGTCATGGACGAGCGCGCGCTCATCGAGGCCTTTGCGGATGCCTTGTGGATGGAGCGGGGCCTGAGCCCCAACACCCTGGCGGCCTATCAGTCGGACCTGCGGGCCTTCGCCGCCTGGATCGCCCGGGAGCGGGGGCGGCGCCTGGCGGAGGCCCAGCGCCTGGACCTGCTCGACTATCTGGCCCAGCTGTCGATGCTGGGGCGCAAGCCCCGGTCGGCGGCACGGCTCCTGTCCTGCCTGCGCCAGTTCTATCAGCATCTGCTCCGTCAGGGCCTGATCCAGGAGGACCCCAGTGCCCGGGTGGACGCCCCGAAGCTGGGTCGGCCCCTGCCCAAGAGCCTGACCGAGGCCGAGGTGGAGTCCCTGCTCGCGGCGCCCGACACCACGGATTCGAGGGGGCATCGGGACCGCACCATGCTGGAGGTCCTCTATGCGAGCGGCCTGAGGGTCACCGAGCTGGTCACCCTCACCCCCAGCCAGGTGAGTCTGACCCAGGGGGTGCTTCGGGTCCTGGGGAAGGGCAGCAAGGAGCGGCTGGTCCCCCTGGGTGAGGACGCGGTGGGCTGGCTCACGGATTACCTGCGCGGCGCCCGTCAGGACCTGCTGTCGGGACGGGTGAGCGATTTCCTCTTCCCCACCAGCCGAAGCGATTGCATGACCCGGCAGGCCTTCTGGCAGCTCATCAAGCGCTACGCGATTCAGGCGGGGGTTGCGAAGCCCCTTTCGCCCCATACCTTGAGACATGCCTTCGCGACCCACCTGCTCAACCATGGGGCGGATCTGCGGGTGGTGCAGATGCTGCTCGGGCACAGCGACCTCTCCACCACCCAGATCTACACCCATGTGGCACGGGAGCGCCTCAAGCAGCTCCATGCCAGACATCATCCGAGGGGCTGAAGGACGACCCCTCGGGTGTAGGTCCGCGTACGCGCAGCCAAGAGGAAAGCAGGCCGCTTTTGGGCTCGAACTGTGGCAACCGTGCCGCCATTCCATTATCGTTGCCCGCTCCTCAATCTGACGTGGCGCCGCTCTTAGGCGTCCCCTGACGCCCCGGTCGAACGTAACCCTATGCCATCCTTCGACATCTGCTCGGACATCGACCTGCAAGAGGTGCGCAATGCGGTCGATCAGGCCAACCGGGAGATTGCCACCCGCTTCGATTTCAAGGGCGTCAAGGCGAGCTTCGAGCTTGCCGATGGCAAGGTCCTGATGGCCGGCGAGCAGGAGTTCCATCTCCAGCAGATGATGGAGATTCTGCGCCAGAAGCTGGTCAAACGATCCGTCGACCTCAAGGCCCTGGACCCCCAGGACCCCGTGGTCAGCCTGAACGCCGCCCGACAGGAGATCGGCCTCAAGCAGGGGGTGGACTCAGAGACCGCCAAGCGGATGGTCAAGACCATCAAGGCCGGCAAGCTCAAGGTCCAGGCCCAGATACAGGGGGATCAGGTTCGCGTGACGGGCTAGAAGCGCGACGATCTCCAGGAGACCATCGCCCTGCTCCGTGCCGAGGACTGGGGCCTCCCGATTCAGTTCACCAACTTCAGAGACTAGGAATTCAATCCCATGCACAAGAGCCGTATCTTCGCCGCCGCCGCCCTGATGCTCGGGGCCGGCACCCTGGTCGCCGGGCCGGAAGAGGACATCCGGGCGTCCCTCGCCCAGGTGGTCCCCGATATCAAGATCGACAGCATCCAGCCCGCCCCCGTGAAGGGGCTCTACGAGGTCATGGTCGGCACCCAGCTCATGTATGTGACGGGTGACGGCAGGTACTACGTGGACGGGCGCATCGTCGACCTGAAGACCCGCGAGGACGTGACCGAGCCCCGTCTGTCCGGTGCCCGCAAGAAGCTGGTGGACAAGGTTGGCGAGTCGGAGATGGTGATCTTCGAGCCGTCGGCGAAGACGCAGCACACGGTCACCGTCTTTACCGATATCGAGTGCGGTTACTGCCGCAAGCTTCACAAGCAGATCGAGGAGTACGGCAAGGAGGGCATCCGGGTCCGCTACATGTTCTTCCCCCGCGCCGGCAAGGGGAGTGCCGCATACAACGAGGCGATCTCCGTCTGGTGCGCGGGCGACAGTAATGACCGTCGCAACGCCCTGACCGCCGCCAAGGCCGGCCAGCCCATCGAGGAGAAGACCTGCGACAACCCGGTCGACGAGCACATGGCCATTGGTGAGCAGATCGGTCTGCGTGGCACGCCTGCGATCGTCACCGAGACCGGCGAGCTGATCCCGGGATACGTGGAGCCCAAGCGCCTGGCGGCCCGGCTCAATGGCGGCGGCGCCACGGCCTCGCGCTGATACCCTCGGACAGCATCCTGGATGCCCCCCCGCTCCCGAGGCACCGCGGGTCCGCGGTGTCCTCGTCGATCCTGAGCGCGGGAATTACCTGAAGGGTCGGAATAGGCCGATGTGGGCCCCCAAGCTGGAGTTCGCCTGGCGCACCGACCAGGGCCGTGTGCGGGCCCACAACGAGGACGCCGTCTCCGTCCACCCCGAGTGGGGCCTGGTGGTCGTCGCCGACGGGGTGGGAGGCGCCAGGGCCGGCGAGGTGGCCAGCCAACTCGCCGTGGATGCCATTGCCGCGTGCTGCGCCCGCCAGGGTGTAGCGCGGGGAGGGCGCGACCAGGCCCTGGCGCTTGCCCAGGCGGCGGTGGCCGAGGCCAATCTCGCGGTCTGGGAGCGAGCCCAGGAGAACCCGGGCTACGTCGGCATGGGCACCACGGTGGTGATGGGCCTTGCGGGCACTGACTGGCTCGCCTTCGCCAACGTGGGCGATTCACGCCTGTACCGCCTGCGCGATGGCGCGCTGGAGCAGCTCTCCCGAGACCACTCCTTCATCCAGGAGGTGGTGGACCAGGGGTTCTTTCGCACGCTCGAAGATGCGCGGCTCTATGGCATCGGCGACAACATCCTGACCCGCGCCCTGGGCGCTTCCCGGGAGGTCCAGGTCCATAGCGATGTGGTGGACACCCGCCCCGGCGACCTGTTCCTGTTCTGCACCGATGGGCTGAGCGGCCTGGTACCGGCGGACTGGCTGCTCCAGGTCCTGAGCGCCGCCCGCGACCAGGAGCTGGGGCCCGCCGCGGAGGCCCTGGTCGAGCTCGCCAACGAGCGGGGCGGAACCGACAACATCACCCTCGCCCTGCTGCGGATCGGCGACCAGCCGGCGGAGCCTGCGGCCGAGCCTCCAGCGATGAACGATCCAGGTGGGAGATTGGTGGCTAGTCGAGCATCCCCTTCAGTCGATACAGGAGATCCAGGGCCGCCCTCGGCGTGAGCCCGTCCGGATCCAGCCCACGCAGCTCCCCGCAGACCGGGTGCTCCGGCGCCGGCTCGGGCTCGGGTGGGAAGAGCGAAAGCTGCAGCGCCCCGGCCCCTTGCTCGGCGTGACGTAGGGCCGCGTCCTCCAGCTCCCGCAGACGGGCCTTCGCCCGTTCGATCACCCCCGCGGGAACCCCGGCCAGTGCCGCCACCGCGAGCCCGTAGCTCTGGTTGGCCGGCCCCTCGCGCACCGCGTGCATGAAGATGATCCGCTGGCCGTGCTCCAGGGCATCCAGGTGGACGTTGGCGATCCCCGGATGCTCCTCCGGCAGGGTGGTGAGCTCGAAGTAGTGGGTGGCGAACAGGGTGAAGGCGCGGATGCGCCGCGCCAGCTCCACCCCGCAGGCCCAGGCCAGCGAGAGCCCGTCGAAGGTGCTGGTGCCGCGCCCCACCTCGTCCATCAGGACCAGACTCCGCTCGGTCGCGTTGTTCAGGATGTTGGCGGTCTCCACCATCTCCACCATGAAGGTGGAGCGCCCCCCGGCGAGGTCGTCGGAGGCCCCGATGCGCGAGAAGATGCGGTCCACCGGACCCAGCCGCGCGGCGCCCGCGGGCACGAAGCTGCCCGCGTAGGCGAGCAGCACGATCAGGGCGCACTGACGCATGTAGGTGGATTTTCCGCCCATGTTGGGGCCCGTGATGACCAGCATGCGGCGCTCGTGGTCGAGGCGCAGGTCGTTGGCCACGAAGGGATCGTCGATCACCTGCTCCACCACGGGGTGCCGGCCGGCCTCGATGGCCAGCTCGGGCGTGTCGGTCAGGGTCGGGCGGCTCCAGCCGAGGGCCTCGGCCCGCAGGGCGAGATTGACCAGCACGTCCAGCTCCGCCAGGGCGGCGGCGCTGGCCTGAAGCCCGCCCAGGGACTCCCGCAGGGTCTCCAGCAGCTGCTCGTAGAGCGCCTTCTCCCGCGCCAGGGCCCGCTCCCGGCTGCCGAGCACCTGATCCTCGAAGCGTTTGAGCTCCGGGGTGATGTACCGCTCCACGCCCTTCAGGGTCTGACGGCGGACGTACTCCGGCGGCACCTGGTCCGCCCGGGCACGTCCCAGCTCGATGTAGTAGCCGTGGATGCGGTTGTAGCCGACCTTCAGCGCCGGGATGCCGGTGCGCTCGCGCTCCCGGGTCTCCAGATCGATCAGGAACTGGTTGGCATCGGTGGAGAGTGCGCGCAGCCCATCCAGCTCCGGGTCGTAGCCGGGGGCGATCACGCCCCCATCCCGGATCAGGACCGGGGGCTGCTCGATGAGGGCCCGCCGGAGCAGGTCCAGGGTCTCCGGGTGCTCGCCGATGGTCCCGTGCAGGCGCCCGAGGAGCCCCTCGTCGGAGTCCGCGATCAGGCCGCGGAGCTCGGGCAGCAGGGCGAGCGAATCCCGCAGCACCGCCAGGTCCCGGGGACGGGCCGAGCCCAGGGCCACCCGGGCCAGGATGCGCTCCA
>JBAPYD010000505.1:0-3516 GCA_049284555.1 Chromatiaceae bacterium
CTCACCGATACACCCGAGGGATTACACCTCTTTGTCGCATCGTCGCCGTTGTCCACGGAGAAGGCCGCCGCTGCGTTTCCGGACTGAGCTCTCGGCTGCCATCCAAAGCCCAAGAAATTAGGCAATAGAGTGGGATGCGCGAAAGCAGACGAGGTTATTCAAAATTCCCAAGTCCCTCCCTCATGGCGGACAAAGCCACATCACGTCTAGTTTTAGGAGGCAAGCAATGGCAAAGCTCGGTACCAAGGCACGCCCGATCGTCGTTCGCGTTCAATCGGACGATAGGGCCTATTACGTTGCGGAGACCTGCGGCCGGAACGGGTGGGAATACATCGTCGGGCTGGAGCCCGACAAGCCGGAGGATATTTCCGACCTCGAGAAGATGCTGAATCCGAGTCTTCCCACCCGGTCCAGCAAGGTTGCGCGCAACGGGCCCTGTCCATGTGGGAGCGGCAAGAAGTACAAGAAGTGTTGCGGTGCCGTCTCGGTTCTGAGTGCCTGAGCGCCGCGCTTGGCTCTGCGCCCCGGGGCGGGAAGTCGGGACGGGGCAGGGGACGAATAGGGACCGCACCACCATTCCCCTCACGGGTCGCGACCACGACCGAGGCACCTTGTAACCGTCCTGACGCCCCTGGGCCCGGGAGCGCCGCGCCTCGGGTCCGTGAGGCGGTGTAGTTCAGCCCTGCCGGCATTCAGGGCACCCTGTCGGGCCCGACGGGCTACCAGGCCGCTTGCCGCTCCCGCTCGGCCCGATGCTCGGGGGTGGGGTAGATCAGTAGGCCATCCGGGTCGAACAGCTGGATGGAGAGTGAGGGGCAGGCCTCGGCGGCGAGGCGCAGGCTCGGCTCGTCCTCGACGGCGTGCCCGGTGGTTGCCGCCTTGGACTCCTCGCCTACCAGCTCCTCCCGGAACAGGCGTGGGAGACTGACCCAGCAGGTGCCGCAGCCGATGCAGGAGGGTTGGTCGACATCAAAGGTGGCGATCATGGGGGCGTCTGGCATTCGGAGCGCGGTGGGCACACGCGGTGCGCCGATTATAGCCCGCGGCCTCGTACCGTCTCCCCTGCCCCTCTCCGAAGGGTGTCGCAAGGGGTTGCCGGCGCGGTTCTGCCGCGGCGCAGGCTAGGCGAGGGTCGTCCGCAAAACAACAGTTTGCGTGCTTCTCCCCTCACCCCAACCCCTCTCCCCGCTGGGGCGAGGGGCTTCTGCGACAGCCTCCTCTCGGGCGAGGGGCTCTTGCGACACCCTCCTCCGGGGAACGGGCTCGGTAGCCTCGAGGCCCCTGTGTCAGAGTACGCGACCGCCTCGTTCTCGAGGGACCCCGACAGACACAGGGACCCCTATTGGGACGAGTACACCATTTGAAAGCGCTTTTTGGAGTCATCTCTATGCTTCGCCACATCCTCACCGCGCTCGTAGTCGCCCTGACGGCGCCCGCCATCCGGGCCGATGCGACCGTCCCCACCCAGGACCTGGAGGGGGCTCGGGATCCCGCCTTCCTCAAGCGCTACGAGGGCGCCTTCATCGTCTCCTACGACGAGAAGGCCTTCGACGAATTCGTCCTGCCCCTGTCGCGGCTGGAGCCGGATCCCGATCCCAAACGACGCGATGCGCACAATAACAAGGTCTTTGCACCGGCCGAGAGTCTGGCGCTCGAAGGGCATCGGGTCCGCCTGGTCTATGTGGTCCCCGAGGGGCGCTCACCGCTTGAGGTGGTGCGCAATTACCAGGACGAGGTGGAGTCCCAGGGCGGCCGCGTCCTCTTCGAGTGCAAGCGCGACGCGTGCGGCGGCGACCCGGGCCGATCGAGCGACGGCGGCGGCGGTGAGATGAGTCTCGCGATGGTGCTGCGGCCACAGGAGCTCATCTCGGATCCGCCCTTCTCCAATGGCCACTGCGCCCAGCGTGAGCGCATCGAGGACCAGCGCTATCTGGCCGCCGAGCTTCCGGAGCAGGCGGCGCATGTCTCGGTGCTCGCGTATACGCTCAAGGGCGGCAGCTTCTGCAAGGCCCTGGCGGGACGGACCGTCGCCGTGGTCGACCTGGTCGAGGCCAAGGCCCGCGAGCACAGGATGGTGACCGTCGATGCGCCGGAGATGGCGCGCTCCATCGCCGCCACCGGTCGGATCGCCCTCTACGGGATCCTGTTCGACTTCGATCG
Source organism: Chromatiaceae bacterium (assembly GCA_049284555.1). Lineage (GTDB taxonomy): Bacteria > Pseudomonadota > Gammaproteobacteria > Chromatiales > Chromatiaceae > Thiodictyon. The sequence goes on from JBAPYD010000505.1 coordinate 2,161, forward strand.
CGCCACCCTGAAGCCGGAATCGGACCCCGTGCTGGCCGAGATCGGGTCCCTGCTCCAGTCGAGCCCCCAGCTCAAGCTGCTGGTCGTCGGACACACGGACAATGCCGGCACCTTCGACTACAACCAGGATCTCTCCCAGCGGCGCGCGCAGGCGGTCGTGGATGCCCTGGTCGGCCGCCACGGGGCGGACCGCGCCAGGCTGCGCCCCATCGGCGTGTCCTTCGCGGCACCCGTTGCATCGAACGGAACCGAGGAGGGCCGCGCCCAGAACCGTCGCGTCGAGCTCGTCGAGTATTGATTCGCCGCGCCGACTCGACAGGCCATGCGGGGCGGTGGAGCTTCACTCGGGAGGCGCTGATTTATCGCGTTTCCCGTCCGGGCGAGGGATCGCCCGGCTGATCGAATGCCAGGATGGCTTTTGACCGGCATCTCCCAAGGCGTTCAAGGCGAATGGCGAAGCATCGGCCGAAAGCGACCATCGATGGTGGCGCGGTCGTCGTTCCCGCCTCAACCCCAGGCTGCAGCAAACAGACCAATGAAGAAATTTGCGCTTCTCATCGTCGTGGTTGCGCTTGTCTACGGTTACGTACAAGAGCAGGGTCTATCGATACGGAGTCTTGGATCGCTTTCCCGCAACACGGAAAGCACCTTGGAGGACGCCTATCGGAGCCAACGCAGCGACCTGCAGGTTCGGGGCGAGGGAACGGTGACAAAGGTGTTGCGCGACGATCTGGACGGGTCGAGACATCAGAGGTTCATCCTCAGAACGGACACCGGCCAGACCCTGCTGGTGGCGCACAACATCGACCTCGCACCGAGGATCGATGGGCTGAAGGCGGGAGACACCGTCGAGTTCTACGGGGAATACGAGTGGAACCCCAAGGGCGGCGTCATCCACTGGACGCACCACGACCCAGACCACAGGCATGTCGCTGGTTGGCTGAGGCACCAGGGCAGAACGTACCAATAGTGCAACCGAGAAGCCCCACGACATCACACCGATAGCCCAATCGGCTCAAAATCGCCAACGCGGGGGGGGGGAATCCGACATGCAGAGCCAATCCGAAAAGGTCCCAAAGGCCCTATCCGAGACCTTCACCGCCATCACCAGCATCACCGATCGCTTCTGCCGGCAGCATCTCAACGACGAATACGCCCAGCTCATCCGGCTCGCCACCGCGGCCCTTTGCCGTAAGCGCCCCTCCCCCCTCACCAAGGGGACACCCCTGAGCTGGGCGGCCGGAATCACCCACGCCGTCGGCATGGTGAACTTCCTCCAGGATCCCGACCAGGTCCCCCACATGCCGCCCCAGACGCTCTATCGAGCCTTCGGGGTGAGCCAGAGCAACGCCCTGT
>JBAPYD010000506.1:0-2252 GCA_049284555.1 Chromatiaceae bacterium
CACGGCTCCACCTTCGGCGGCAACCCGCTGGCGTGCCGCGCCGCCCGGGCGGTACTGGAGACCATCGCCGACGAGGATCTGGTGAGCAACGCGGCCCGCCGAGGCCAGCAGCTCCTCGCGCACCTCCGGGAGGCCCTCGCGGGTGTCCACGGGGTCGTCGATGTGCGGGGGCGGGGCCTCATGATCGGGATCGAGCTGGACCGTCCCTGCGGGGAGCTGGTCAGCCTGGCCCTCGCCGAGGGGCTGCTGATCAATGTCACGGCCGAGCGGGTCGTGCGCCTCCTGCCCCCGATCATCCTCCAGGAGCCGGAGGCCCGGCACCTGGCCGAGACCCTGAGCACGTTGATCGGCCGCTTCCTTTCGGCCCGCTGAGGCCTGCCACAGAGAGTCGTTGTCCGATGTCACCACCCGCCAACGCCTGCCGGCACCTGCTGTCACTGAGCGACCTCAGCGCGGCGGAGGCACACGGTCTGATCACCCGGGCCACGGAGCTCAAGGAGATGCTGCGCCGCGGGGAGGACTATCGGCCCCTGCGCAATCGCACCCTGGGGATGATCTTCGAGAAGTCCTCCACCCGCACCCGGGTCTCCTTCGAGGTCGGCATGGTCCAATTCGGGGGCCACGCCCTGTTCCTCTCCCCCAGGGACACCCAGCTCGGCCGTGGCGAGCCCATCGAGGACAGCGCCCGGGTCCTCTCACGGATGGTTGACGCGGTGATGATCCGCACCTTCAGCCAGGAGACCGTGGAACGCTTCGCGGCCTACTCCCGGGTGCCGGTCATCAATGGCCTGACGGACCGCTTCCACCCCTGCCAGCTGCTCGCCGACATGCAAACCTTCCAGGAGCACCGGGGCGACATCCGGGGACGGCGGGTCGCCTGGATCGGGGACGGCAACAACATGTGCCAGTCCTACATGGAGGCGGCCCGGCTTTTCGACTTCGAGCTGCGCATCGCCTGTCCCCCGGGGTTCGAGCCAGAGCCAGACGTCCTGGCCAGCGATCCGGGGCGCTTCACCGTGCTGCACGATCCGGCCAAGGCAGCCGAAGGGGCCGACCTGGTCGCCACGGATGTCTGGGCCAGCATGGGGCAGGAGGAAGAGCAGTCGGAGCGGCGCGCCGTGTTCGCTCCCTTCCAGGTCACGGACGCGGTCATGTCCCGCGCCGCCCCCGGGGCCATCTTCATGCACTGCCTCCCGGCCCATCGGGGTGAGGAGGTGGCCGCCTCGGTCATCGACGGCCCTCAATCCGTGGTATGGGACGAGGCGGAAAATCGACTCCACGCTCAGAAGGCCCTCCTCGAGCTCCTGCTGGTGCCGGGCGCCTGACCCCGGAACCGAGACCGAGACGGACACCAGCGGGGCGAGGTCGATCGCGACGAGCCCCCACGCCGAACCGAGAGAAACCCGTGCCCTCCCGCTCCCACCCCCTCCTCGGGACCCTGATGATCGCCTGGCTCTGGGTCGCGGCGGCCCTGCCCCAGTCCGCGCACGCCGAGACCCGGTACGTGACGGACCGCTTCGAGGTGACCCTGCGGGCGGGCGAGAGCACCCGTTACAAGATCCTGCGCATGCTGCCCAGCGGTGCGCCCGTCGAGGTGCTGAGCGTCAACCGATCCACCAACTACGCGCGGGTGCGCATCCAGGACGGCACGGTCGGCTTCGTGCTGGTCCAGGAGCTGCAGGACGAGCCCGCCGCCAGGGACCGCCTGGCGGAGCTGGAGGAGCGGCTAGCGGCCCTGCGTCAGAAGCCGGACGCCCTGACCAAGGAACTCGCCGATCTCCAGGAGACCCATGGGGAGCTTCGGGCGCGATTCGCCACCCTGGAGCGGGAGAAGCAGCTGCGTGAGCAGGAGCTGGCCAAGATCCGCCACGCCTCGGCCAACGTGCTCGACATCACCAACGACCGGGAGCGTCTGCGCCTACAGGTCGCGGAGCTCACCCGGGCCCGGGCGGCGTTCGAGCAGGAGAATCGGGATCTCAAGAACCAGACCAACCAGCGCTGGTTCCTGATCGGCGCCGGGGTCCTGGTCAGCGGCGTGCTGATGGGACTGATCCTGCCCCATCTGCGGGTGCGCCGCCGCAAGACCACCTGGGGCAGCCTCTGAGACCGGCAAACAACCCGCTGTCTCTTTACGCCTCCCTAAACCCCGCTGGACCCCGCGACTAGGCAAAGACACGCCGACCGACCGACGGTCAGGGCGCGCGGAGCGCCCGCTATGGAAGCTGATCCAGATCCCGCACGGCCCCCCGCGC
>JBAPYD010000507.1:0-5471 GCA_049284555.1 Chromatiaceae bacterium
GTCGCGATCCGCCACCCCCCAGAACATCGGCGTGTACATGCCGGTGGTGGCCGCATGGCCGCCGAAGGTGAAGAGATGCGCGGCGATGCGCGAGAGCTCCAGCTGCAGGACCCGCAACCACTGGGCCCGGACGGGGACCTCGAGTCCGCACAGGTCCTCCACGGCCAGCACGTAGCTCACCTCCATGGGCGCTGGGTCCGGGACGCAGATACGGGGCGTGATCGCCAGGTTCTGGATCCACAGACGCCCCTCCATGAGCTTCTCGAAGCCCCGGTGGAGATAGCCCGCGTCCGCCCGGCCCTCGATGACCCGGTCGCCGTGGAGCCGCAGCTTGAAGGCATAGTTCCCCTCGATGCCCGGATGGTTGGGCCCGATGTTGAGCTCGTACTCGTGGCTCGGCGGGTGTCTGCGGGCCTCGTAATTCTCAGGCCTCATCGATGTTCCTCCGGCTGAAGCGCTGCTCGTCCGGCGGGATGGCGATGCCACCACCCTGGGCCACCAGATCCTGGAGCCACTGGGGGTTGTAGTCCTGCCAGTCGAAGTGCTGGTTCACCCAGGCCTCGGAGTCGAAGTCCTTGCGCATCGGAGGCGGCCCATCCCACTCGGTCAGGATGAACTTGCTCATGTCCGGGCTGCCCTCGAAGTAGACGCCGAACATCTCGTGGATGTCCCGCTCGAAGAAGGCCGCCGGGGTGTAGATGTCATAGACGGAGATATAGACCCCCGGGTCCCTGGGGATACGGGTATGGGCGGACACCAGGGACTGCATCTCGTAGGACCAAACGTGATAGATCAGCTCGAACTGGCCCTGGTCCATCCAATCGACGCAGGTGATCGCCGAGAGGTGCACGTAAGAGGCGCGGCCCCGCAGCAGCTCCAGCAGCGCCGGCAGGGCATCCGCCGCCACGTCCACCCGCAGCCGCCGGCTCGACTTGCGCCGGATCTCGATGCCTTCCAGCTCCTCCAGGAGATTGTCCAGCCAGGTCGTCAGGTCTTTGCTCATGGTCGGGTCTCGCTGTGCTGGAAGGCGCTTGCAGGTCGGGCTTGAGCCCGACCGCGGCGGTGGCGCCACCTGCGGCGTCGTCGGGCTGAGGCCCGACCTACGGGGACTGGTACTTCCGGGCGGTCAGCTCCGGGATCTCCAGCTTCATCTCCAGGGCCTCCAGCGGGCGCTGGTGCTGCTCCAGGAGGGCCGTGTGCGCCCCCAGGGTCTCGGGGCCGAAGAGGCCATAGTGGCGGGCCTCCGCGATGACGTCGGTGGGCGTCTGCCAGGTCTCGCCGAAGAGCCGCTGCTGATTGCCGAGATAGTGGTCGTAGCGCTGGTAATAGTCCTTCCAGGCGTCCGCCCTGCCCTCCCGGATGTCGTCGATGAGGTCCCGAAGACCGGCGATCACGGCCTCGGGCCTGGGCATGCAGCCCGCGATGTAGACATCCACCGGCATGTAGTCATTGAGCTTCTTGGCGGTGGCATAGCTCTGCCAGTACATGCCCCCGTTGACCGTGCAGGAGCAGATGCCGATGACGTACTTGGGCGAGCTCATCTGCTCATAGGTGAGGATGACCCGCTTCAGGGTCTTCACCGAGACATAGCCCGTCACCAGCAGGATGTCCGCCTGGCGCGGCGACACCATGGGCTGGATGCCGAGGCGCTCCATGTCGAAGCGCGATGTCATGGCCGGCGGCAGCTCGATGGCCCCGCAGCCCGTGCAATAGTGCAGCATGAACAGCGACTTGGACTGGGCGAAGCGCACCAGCTCGTCGAAGACATGGGCAAGGGGGTTGGTACGCTTGGTGCCCGGCTTCACCGGAAGCACGCCGCCGGACACCGAGGTCTTTTCAAGCTGGGTCATGGGTCACCTGTGAGGCAAGCTTTGGTCCGCTTCAGTGCATCACGAAGGCGATGCCGAGCAGCCCGATCATGGTCGGCCACTTCCACACCAGACGCACCATGTCCTCCGTGCGATAGCGGGGGAAGACGAAGGCGATCGTCATGGGAATCGCCACGACCGCGAAGACCTTGAGCAGGAAGGTCAGCCAGTTCTCCCCACCCCCCAGGAACAGGGACGTATACAGCACGCTGGCGGTATAGAGCTGGAAGCACTGCATGACGAAGAGCCCACCCAGGAATTTGCCCCCCATCTCGACCATGGGACCAGTGGCGATCTCCGCCGGGGCCACGTAGATCTCGAAGGGTTGCTTGCCGAGCATCGCCTGGAGCCCGAAGAGTCCCGCCACTGCAAGGAGCGGCATCTGGACGATTCCCCAGGTCTCGATGCCGCCGGCCTGCTGGGCCTCGATGATGTGCACCAGGTTCAGGGAGTTGAAGTGAAAGGCCACGCCGAAGATCACGATCACCATCGGGATGTCATACGCGAGCATGGCCGTGAGCGCCCGCGAGATGCCGATGGAGCCGTTCGGGTTGGCGCACTGCCCCACACCCAGGGCAAGCCCCAGGGAGGGGATCATGGTCATGTAGAGGAGCCCGATCAGCCCGGCCTGCTCCGCCAATCCGTTCATGCCCGGCACGGGCAGCAGCGTCTCCGCCGCCACATAGCCGCCGATGGCCATGACGATCCCGATCTCGTGGATCAGACCATGGGATGTCTGGGTCTCCTTGCCATGGAGCTTGATGATGTCCCACAAGGGCTGCAGGAGCGGCGGACCCACGCGACGCTGAACGCGCGCGGCGATCCTGCGCATCATCAGGACCATGAACAGGCCCACGATGAACGCCACCAGGGGCATCAGGGTCAGCTCGACGATCAGCACCTTCCAGTCCATGTCTCTCTAGTCTCCGTCAGGCCGAGGCCCAGGCGAGGGCCGCCACCGCCGTGGCCAGCACCAGCAGGATGGGCTGGGCCATGCGAAAAAGCCCGTTCATGGCGTAGGACGCAAGGTCCAGAGCGGACGTGAAGGCCCCCTCCAGCCACTGGAAGGTGCCGCGGTACCAGCCACCGATCAGATGCATCAGCCCGGCGTAGAAGTTGTCGCTGTACTGGTAGCGCACGTCCGCGGTCAGGAAGTGCCCGCCGGCGTAGTTGTCCAGCTGGTGGACCCGCTTGGACCTGTTGCCCAGGCCGTAGAAGACCAGGGCGCCCACGGCGAAGCCCGCCATCAGGATGCTCACCAGCCAGATCATGTCCAACCCGCCACGCGGATCCACGATGCCCCCCAGGGTGTAGGGCACCTCCGGCAGGCCGAGAAGCCGCTGGACCTGGGCCACCCAGGCGAGGGCCGGCCCCGGGATGAACCCGGACAGGAAGATGATGGCGGAGAGGCCGAGCATGGGGATCAGCATGGAGAGGGGGGCCTCGCGCACGCCCACGTGCTCGATCCGAAGCTGCCCCAGGAAGATGTTGTGGATGAGCTTGTAGACGGACAGGATGGTTCCGAGGGTCCCGATCACCGCACCGACGAAGAGCAGGGGCATCCCCTCGGTCAGCAGGGCGCGGTAGACCATCCACTTGGAGACAAAGCCGTTCATCGGCGGCAGTCCCGCCAGCCCGATGATCCCGAACAGCATGACCAGGAAGGACAGGGGCATGCGGGCGACCAGCCCGCCGAGCTTGTTGAGGTCGGTGGTGCCGGTGCGGTGCAGGACGGCGATCACCGACATGAACAAGGCGGCCTGGTAGGTCGCATGGTTGAACACGTGCATGATCCCGCCGGCGGAGCCGATGGCGCTGCCGGTGACCAGGCCCAGCAGCATGTAGCCCCCCTGACCGATGCCATGCCAGGCCAACAGATAACGCGCGTCATGCTGCTGCAGTGCCGTAAATGTCGGGAAGATAATGGTGAGGACCGCGATCCAGGCGAGAAGATCCCGGGCGCTCATGAACGTGTAGGGCACCTCGAGATGGATCAGCCGGGTGATCCCGACCATCGCGACAAAGACCACCGCGATCGCGTAGAGCCCCATGCGCGAGGAGATGGCCCCTAGGAAGGCCGAGCCGGGGCCCGGGGTCTCCGCATAGGCCCCCGCCTGCCAGAGATGGAAGGGCAGCAGTCCCATCTTCACCCCGAATCCGCTCCCGAAGAGAAGGAGCAGGATCCAGATCTGGCCATCGCTCATCCCGGGCAGCGCCGCCATCACCTCGGCGTACTCGAAGGAGCCGACCTGACCGTAGATCAGCGCCATGCCCCCAAGGACCGCCATGGCCCCGGAGAAGGCGTAGGCGAGGTATCGCAGGGCCATCTTGAAGGCCAGGCCACCGGCCAGGGTCATCATCAGGAAGCTGGCCCAGCTCACCAGCTCCCACCCGAGGAACAGGGAGAGGAAATCCCCGCTGCCGAGCAGCAGCAGCATGGAGAAGACGTTCAGCGCCAGGGCCACGTGGAAGAGCCGTGGGCTGTGCCCCTGCTCCCGGAAGCGCTCCATCCACGCGCCGGCCGCATACCAGGCGCTGACGAAGGCCGCCCCGATCGTGATCATCCCGAAGAACCAGGACAGGGCGTCGAAGCGCCAATGGAGGCTCTGGTCGAGCACCTGGAGCACGAAGGACGAGGCAACCGGCTCGCCGAACAGGGTCCCGGTGGCGATCAGGGCGGCAAACTGGGCGGCGTAGAGGACGACCGAAACGGCGCCGGCGATCCGCATCCGTCCGATCAGCAGCATCAGCCCCAGGGTCAGGGCGGAGATCAGGAGCAGGTGATCCAAGGACGTCAGGCTCGTCATGATCAATCCTTCCGCGCCACGGTCTTCGGGAACACGGTGTCGACATAGAGGCCGGCGTCACCGGCCTGCCGAGCGACCGACCGCAGGGAGTCCGCCACGGGGGAGATGCCGAGGGTGGAGGCCAGGAGCACCACGCCGAGGGCCATGGCCACCCCCAGATCCCAGGGGGCGTGGCCCGGCGGGGGGGATTCGCCTCGTTGGTAGAGCCGCACCGCCACCCGGAACAGGTAGCTGGCCTCGATCGCCGTGACCAGGAGGATGGCGATCAGGGCCAGCAGCTCGAGGGCCGAGCCGCCCTGGGCCAGACCCACCAGGAACAGGATCTTGGCCCAGAAGCCAGGCAGCGGCGGGACCCCGATCAGCGAGAGGGCCAGGAGCACATAGAGTCCCGCCGCGAGGGGGGCCGTCTTGGCCGCGCCGGCCAGGGCCTCCAGGGAGCCGCTCCAGCGCACCGACAGCCCGAACAGGGCGGACTTCGCGATCAGGTGGTGAAGGGCGACGGCGATGCCCGCGAGCAGCCCGATGTCCCCATCGATCGAGAAGGCGATGAAGACGATCCCGAGCTGGCCGATGGAGGAGAAGGCGATCATCCGCGGGAAGTCCCGGGCCCGCCAGGCCGCGAGCTCTCCGGTGAGGACGGTCAGCACCCCGAGCGCCAGGAGCAGCTGGGACGCCTCCGGCTGATGGAAGACCAGGACCAGGAGACGCAGCACCACCAGCGCCGCGAGCTTCGACACGAGACCGGCAAGCAGTGCCGACACCCGGGCCGGGGCCGTCGCATAGACCTCCGGCACCC
>JBAPYD010000508.1:0-6175 GCA_049284555.1 Chromatiaceae bacterium
CTCGACGACCACTCGGTAGCCGGTGCTGCCGGCCGGCGTACGCTTGAGCCCGAGCTTGCTGCCGTCGTCGGCAGTCCAGGTCCCTGATCCCAGCTCGCCACGGATGACGCGTTGCACAAACGCCTTGGTAAACTTGACCTTGGCCACGTCGACCCCTCAAAAGTCGGTTGGCTACAGCCCCGTCGGCGGTGACGCGCCTCGGGGATTCTTCGTCTCCGACGCTGGGACAAGCACAGGACAAGTCCGCAGCGCCAAAGTCAGGTCTAAGATAGTATCACAGGCGCATAAGTGGGAACAGAGAAGTACATATGTGACAATGAGTTGTCTGCCAACGCCCTTGTGATTACAGGGAGAGAGCGCCCTATTTGTAATCAGCGGGTCGGGGGTTCGAATCCTCTCGCCGGCTCCATCCAAGCAATCCCTCGTCCGTGGGGCGCTCGTTCCCTTAGGTTGAGTCCGCAGCGTCTCTTGACATGCGAAAGGCACCTCCCGCGTTGCGGGAGGCGCCACTCCAGTCGTCAAGATGGATTAGATTGAGGGTTGGGCGCGAACGGTAACACGTTCTCGTTGTGCCCTCCCCTCACTTCCGAATGAACGCTGCGATAACTCTGTCTCCCTCCGACTTAACGCGGAGGCCGACACCCAGAGCCGGGGAATCCCAGTCCGGGGTTCGCGGCGCCGGCGTCCTTGGGACCCCACTCGCCGAAGCCGGGCTCGTCCTCGCCTTGGCCCGGGTACTCCTCGTCGACCGACAAGAGCGCGTCGGCCGGATCAAGGGCCTCTTGGATCCCCGAGGGACCGCCGGGCGGTGCGGCGTTGCCGACTTGAGCGCCATTCCAGCCACCGTAGGGTGCGTAGTCAGCGAGCGCGCTCGCCGAGGCAATGCAGAGCACTGCCGTCAATAGTGTCACAGCAGATTTCAGCACGTTCATTAGGCTCTCCTTTGCGCAAACTGCCCTGAGGGTCGCTGATGATTGGCCCTCCTTCTCCGAACACCAGCATGCCTATACGCCGTCGCTTGGGATGTGCCCGCTTACGGGCTCCTTGGGACGGTAGAGAGCTTCCACACTCCATGGCGGCCACTCAGTGCCGAGTCTCTCGACCCCTCGTTGACTCTCTGTTTATAAAATTAGCATACGAGGATCGGTTTGAAAATAGCGCATCGTCGGTGTATACGCGGCTAGGGCAGGTCGGGGGTGTCGTCGAATAGTGACGGATATCATTGCGATACATGGATTTCGTGAAGGCGGCGTCGAAACAGTCAGTTACAGAAACGGGAGGCGGCAGAATCCGGGGCGGCGCCGAGGTGTGTTTTAGTGGTCGATTGTGACATTTCGCAAAGCGTCCCAATTGATGGACTGGAATATGGGTGAGCCCTCGGCGCGTGGTAGGGAGCGAGCCCAGCCAATGCGCCATTTCACGCGGCGGTCATGGCAAATGCCGCTAAATGAGGGGGGTTGGAGCGGATACGGTTTGGATATACCGATGGGACTATCGTTGGCAGTCTTCAGTCTAAAGAATCTCTATACGATTCGGATCGAGACCGTGGAGGCGGCTGATCCAATGCGGCCACGACGAGCGGGGGATCAGGGAGTGACGGCGACCTGGTGGTTGGCCTGGGCGGAGGGTCTGGGGCGGGGCACGCGCACGGTGACGCGCAGTCCCGGGCCGTTGTCGCCCAGCTCGATGCTGGCCCCATGGAGCTGGATCACCGCCTGGACCAGGCTGAGACCCAGGCCGCTGCCGGGGGTGGAGCGGCTGTGGTCGGCGCGGAAGAAGCGCCGGAAGACCTCGTCGCGCAGCTCCGGCGGGATGCCGGGGCCGCTGTCGGTCACCTCGACGGCGATGGACTCCGCCAGGGGGCGGATTCGCAGGGTGACCCGGCCCCCCTCGGGGGTGTACTTGACCGCGTTGTCGACCAGGTTGCCCAGGGCCTGAAACAACAGGTCCCGATCCCCGATCACCCGGGCGGACCGCGGCACCTCCACCATCAGGGTCTGATCCTTGTCGGCCGCTACCGGCTCGTAGAGCTCCGCGACGTCCTGGGCCAGTGGGGCCAGGTCCACCTCGGCGAAGCCGGCACGCTGGCTGCCCGACTCGATGCGGGCGATGCGCAGCAGGGCGTTGAAGGTGGTGAGCATGACGTCGGCGTCGGCGATGGTCTCCTCCACCGCGGCGCTGGCGGGATGACTTTCCCCCAGGGCGGACTCCAGCTCGGTGCGCAGGACCTCGAGCTTGGTGCGCAGGCGCGTCAGCGGGGTGCGCAGGTCGTGGGCGATGTTGTCGGAGACCTGGCGCACCCCGGACATCAGGTTCTCGATTCGGGCCAGCATGCGGTTGAGCCCGTCGGCGAGCTGGTCGAAGTCGTCGCCGCTGCCGCCCAGGGGAATACGCCGGGAGAGATCACCCTCCATGATGTCTCGGCTGGTCTGGTTGATGGCCTCGATCCGCCGAACCACCCGGCTGGTCATGAGCCAGCCGCCGATCAGGGCGAGTCCGGCGGTCAGGGCCAGCCCCCAGGTGAGCGCATCCAGGATGAGTCCGCGGGTCGCCTCCAGGTCCCGCACGTCGCGGCCGACCAGGAGCCTCAGATCCCCCTGGAGCCGGAACACCTGGGCGCGGGCGGCGTGCTCCTCGGTGCGGTCCGGGCCCCGCTCGCGCAGCCGGAAGTGGATCCAACCGTCGGCGCTCGGGAAGCCCCCGGGCCAGCGGTCAAGGTTGCCCACCAGGGGCTCGAGGTTCTTGTCCACCAGGAGATAGATGCCGGCCCCCGTGGGATCGCGGGCGACCCGCTCCTTGATCAGGCTGGTGAGCCCCCGCAGTCCGCGTCGGCGGTACTGTTCCGCGAGGCCCTGGGTCTCCGCCGCGATGGTGGCGTCGAGCTGGCGGTCCATGTAGCCCGCGGTGGACCAGTAGATGAAGCCGAGCAGGATCGCCACCGAGACCGTCAGCAGCAGCATGTAGAGCACGGCCAGGCGGAAGCTGGAGCTGCCCAGGACCCGGCCCGCCCAGACCCAGAGGTCATCGGCGGGGCCGCGGGGGTGGGTCGCTCTCGGTCGCGGCGGCCCGGTGAGCTCGGTGGATCGTTCGCTTGGGACGCTGGGAAGGCCCCGGGGCGGGCTGCCGAGGCCGTCGGCGGAGGGGCCCGGCCTCATCGGGCCCGGATCATGTAGCCAGCGCCGCGCACCGTATGCAGCAGGGGGGTGTCGAAGTCCCTGTCGATCTTGCCGCGAAGGCGGCTGATATGGACGTCGATGACATTGGTCTGGGGGTCGAAGTGGTAGTCCCAGACCTGCTCCAGGAGCATGGTCCGCGTCACCACTTGACCCGCGTGGCGCATCAGGTACTCCAGGAGCCGGAACTCCCGGGGCTGGAGCTGGATGGGGCGCCCGGCGCGGACGACCTCGCGCTTGAGCAGATCCATCTCCAGGTCGCCGACGCGCAGCCGGGTCTCGGGTACCTCGGCCGCCCCGCGCCGCAGGAGCACCTCGAGGCGCGCGTGCAGCTCGGAGAAGGCGAAGGGCTTGACCAGATAGTCGTCACCCCCGGCGCGCAGCCCCTCGACCCGGTCGTCCACCTCCCCGAGGGCGGAGAGGATCAGCACCGGGGTCTGGTTGCCCGATGCCCGAAGGGTCCGGATGATGGCGAGCCCGTCCAGACCGGGGAGCATGCGGTCCACGATCAGCACGTCGTACTCGCCGCTGGCCGCCTGCAGCAGACCCCCACGGCCGTCTGCCGCGTGATCGGCCACCGCCCCGACCTCGGTCAGGGCCTTGCGCAGGTACTCCGCCATCTGGCGGTCATCTTCGATCAAGAGGACACGCATGGGCGAATGATACGGGAAAGCGCGGCCATCCGTGGCCTCTCCCGGGCGATGGACGAGTGGGCGCGCCTGGAGAGCCGGGGCGGCGGCTCCCCAGGGCGCGCGGTCGGCGATCGAGTCCATCAGGCCTCGAAGGGTACGGCGACGAACATGGGCTTGCCGTCGGTCACGACCCGCAGGAGCACCGCGGGGCGCTTGTCCTGGGCCGCCTGACGCACCGCCGCGACCACCTGGTCCGGCGAGGTGACGGGCTCCCCGCCCACCATGGAGATCAGGCTGCCCGGCCGGATCCCGGCCTGGGCCGCGGGGCTGTCGGGCTCCACACGGGCCACGAAGACGCCCTCGGAATCCGGGTCCAGTCCCTTCTCCTTGCGCAGCTGCGGGGTCACCGGCGCGAGATAGAGCCCGAGGCGTGGCTGGGCGGAGCCCTCGCCGCTCGGGGTGCCCGACTGGGCCAGGGTCTCATCGCCCGGCATCCGTCCGATGGTCACGCTGAGCGTCATGGGCTTGCCGTCGCGGACCAGGCCCAGGCTCATCACGGTGCCGGCCTCGGTGGCGGCGATCAGCTTCGGAAGGTCCTTGTAATCCGAGATGGTCTGTCCGCCAGCCTTGAGGATCACGTCCCCGGCCCTGAGGTCAGTGCCGGCGGCCGGACCGTCCGGAAGCACATCCGCCACCAGGACCCCCTCGGTGCCCTGCAGGCCGAGCGCGCCGGCCAGCTCCTCGGTGACCGGCTGGATCTGGACCCCCAGCCAGCCGCGCTCCACCCGGCCATGGTCGCGAAGCTGTGCCACCACGCCACACACGGTCTCCGCGGGGATCGCGAAGCCAATACCCACGTTGCCGCCGGTGGGGGAGTAGATGGCGGTGTTGACGCCGATCACGCGGCCGTAAGCGTCGAACAGGGGCCCGCCCGAGTTGCCGCGGTTGATGGGTGCATCGATCTGGATGTAGTCGTCGTAGGGACCGGTGTTGATGTCGCGCCCCCGGGCGGAGACGATCCCCGCGTTGACGGACCCGCCGAGGCCGAAGGGGTTGCCCACGGCCAGCACCCAGTCACCGACGCGGGTGGCCGCCGAGTCGCCCAGGTCCACGTAGGGCAGGGGACGACCGGCGTCGACCTTCAGAATGGCCAGATCCGTCTTCTCGTCCCGGCCTAGGACCTGGGCCTCGAGCTTGGTGCCATCGTTCAGGGTGACGGTGACCTCTTCGGCCCCGTCGATCACGTGGTTATTGGTGACGATGTGACCCTCGGGATCGATGATGAACCCGGAGCCGGCCCCCTGCACCTTGTGATGGGGCATCGCCATGCCGGGCTGCTCGAAGAAGTGCTTGAAGAGCTCGCCCATGGGTCCCTCCTCGGGCAGGCCCGGGTGGACCCGCAGGGAGGTGCGGGGGGCGCTCTCGGAGACCACGGTCACGTTCACGACCGCGGGCGAGACCCGCTCGGCCACGTCCGCGAAGCTGGGCATGACGGGCTGCAGGACTGCCGCCGAGGGCGAGGTCACCGGGGGGGGCTGGGTCTGGGATTGCGCGACAACGGCGCCACCCGCCGCCAGCGTCAGGGCAACGGCGGCGGCGATCAGGGTACGGCGCTGGGTCAGGATGCGGGTTTGGGTCTTGGTCGTTTCGCTCATGGCTGTCTCGGGTGATTCAGTGGTGGTCGAATGACGGTCGGGACGGTCGACGGCGTCGCCGCAAACTCCCGCTGGCAGCCAGTATGGGGGCACCAGCGTTTCGGTCCGCTTAACGACCCCTTAATTTTCAGTAAGCTAGGTCTTCGGAAGCGCCGGCTCATTCAGTTCTGATCTCGCCCGCGGATGTCGGCTCGGCGGCGCGCCTTGCCCGCGCCTTCGACCTCGACGCGATCGGCCTGTGATCACTGGAAAGGGCGAATCGAGGCCCCCACCCTTGCCGCGAGGGACGTTGGAGCGGTCAGGAACCCCATCGGCAAGTGGGGTCTTCCGTTCCGGTATCCCGGTGGTACACCATAACCGACACCGAATTTCGACCCGAGGAGTGGCAAATGGCGAGCATCGAGCAGATCGAGATGGCGCGCTACCGCGCCGAGCTGGACGACGACGTCGAGCACCTGGTGAAGAAGTACTGCCGGATCATGGGCTGGGAGGTCCCGGAGCTGGACGAAAAGGCCGCCCGGGGCCTGATCCTCCAGGCCCTGCGGGAGGCCCTGGCAAAGGTGGAGGCGCAATAGGGCGCGCCCGCGGATCGCGGACCCGGCCCGGACCCCGGGGACATGCGGATCAGATGCCGTTCCGGCGTTGGCTCGGCTCGCCTCCCAGGACGCGCGACTCCCGGCAGGCTCCGTCTCCAAGGGCTCGGGGCCCCCGATCG
>JBAPYD010000509.1:0-1805 GCA_049284555.1 Chromatiaceae bacterium
GACCAGGAGCAGGTCCGCGGGGGTCAGAGCGAGATGGGCGATCCCGTCGTAGAAGGCGCCGAAGCCCGTCTCCACCAGGTGGGCATGGGCCGGGGCGACCACCGTGACGGCGAGGCCCCCCAGTAGCAGCCTGCCCCCGCCCATCCTCACGTGACCGATCGCCACAGGAAGAAGATGCCCGCCAGCGCGACCCCGCCGCCGGCCGCCTGAACCACGCGGCGCCCGACCTCCCACTGGTGGGCCACACCGAGCAGAATGCCCACGCCATGCAGCAGCCCGGTCGCGATCACGAACCCGAGGCTGTAGAGCAGGGCGCTGGCCCCCTCGGGCAGCTCCCGTCCGTGGGCGTGCCCGTGGAAGACCGCGAAGGCCGCGACCAGCAGGGCGGCCAGCCAGAGCGGCGGGCGGACCTCCGCCAGGACCAGGGCACCGAGCACGATGGCGGAGAGGGCGATGCCGATCTCGACCCCTGGCAACGGGAGGCCCAGCAGTCCCATGAGGCCGCCGAGGGCCATCACCAGCGGAAAGGCCACCGGCAGCACCCAGATGGCCGGCGGGCCGAGGACCGCGCCCCAGAGGCCGACCGCAATCATGGCCAGGACGTGGTCCAGACCCGAGACGGGATGGGAGAGCCCCGAGACGAGACCCGCCGCCTGGCCGGTCTCCTCATGGGCCAGGGCCGCCGCGCAGAGGCCCCCCAGGACCACCGCGAGGAGGAGCCGCGGCAGCGCGGCGCGCGCACCGTTCGAGCACATCGTCATAGGACACCCCGAAGCAGAATAGCCAGGCGCTGAAAGGTCCAGTAGGCCCCCATGGTGCCCACCAGGTAGCCCGGGAGGCGCTGCATCGCCGGCGGCCAGTGGATCTCCAGGATCCGGAAGGCGCGCAGCAGCAGGAGCACCAGGATCACGAAGGCGAGCTGACCGATCTCCACCCCCAGATTGAACAAGAGCAGCGCGAGCGGGATCTCCCCCTGGGGAAGCCCCAGGGCCTTGAGCCCGCTCGCGAACCCGAAGCCGTGCAGGAGCCCGAAGCCGAAGGCCACCACCCAGGGGTGGCGGATGGTGAGGCTGGTCCCCCCGCGCCAGGTCCGGACGATCTCGGGTCCGAGGAACAGGATGGACAGGGCGATCGCGACGTTGAGGGGGGCCGGCGAGACCTGGGCGATGCCGAAGGTCGCGACCCCGAGGGTCATGCTGTGGGCCAGGGTGAAGGCCGTGATGGTCTTCACCAGCATCCAGCGGTCGGCCACGATGAGCAGGAGCCCGAGCACGAAGAGCAGATGGTCGACGCCGAGCAGGATGTGCTCGATGCCGAGATAGAGGTAGGCCCCGACGCCCCGCGCCGAGTCTCCGGCCGCACGCAGGGTCACCACCGGATCGATGGGCTTGAGCACGTGGGTCTCCACCGCCCCGTCCAGGTGCTGGAGCCGCACCAGGACATCGGTGGAGAAGGCCTCGAGCCCCTCCATGGCGAGGGGCTGCCCCGCGAGGCCCCGATCGCACTCGACCCGCGCCCTGGTGAGCCAGGCAGTGCCCGAGCGCTCGGTCCGCGCCTCCCCGACCTGGCGGCACTGCTCGGGGAAGACCGGCGTGATCCGCATGCGCTCCGCGCCGACCGAGGGCTGCTTCCAAAGGGTCTCGTAGCGGCCCGGGGCCACCTCCTCGAGCTCCAGAAAGCCCGGCTGGAGCTCGTGCGCAGCCAGTCCGTGGGCGAACAGACCCGACACCAGCACCAGGCAGACGCCCAGGCATCTCCTGGGAGCCGAAGCGGCGCACACCGGCGCCCACCGCGGGCCAAGACCC
>JBAPYD010000510.1:0-12884 GCA_049284555.1 Chromatiaceae bacterium
CACAGGGTCCCACGCATGCGCCAGGACGCCGTCGAGCGGGCCCTGCGGCGCCTCGCCCCGGACTTGCTCCAGGACCTGCTGGCCCAGTGCGCCGAGGCCGATCTGGCGATCAAGGGACTCGCTCCCCGCGATTCCTGGCACCAGCTGGCCACCATCGCGGACGCCCTGGCGTCCGGCCCGTCAGGATTCCCGTTGCTCAGTCACTGAGGGCAGGTCGCTGGCTCGGTTTCCGCCGCAAACGCCGACCCCCTCGCCCCGGGAGCCAGGCAGGCCGACCTGTCAGATCAGACCGAAGAAGGGTTGTACGTCCACCAGATCGCCGGGGGCCACACTGCCACGGTCTTCCGGGAGGCAGATGAAGCAGTTGGCGTCGGTCATCGAGCGCAGGACGCCGGAGCCCTGGTTGCCGGACAGGCGCACCCGCCAGCCACCGTCGGTTTGGTAGAGCACGCCCCGGGGGAACTCGTGGCGCCCCGGACGCTTGCGGATGGGGCTCTCGCAGGGCACCGGGAAGCTGGGATGCACGGGCAGGGGGTCGAGTCCCTGGAGCCGGCGCAGGGCGTCGAGCAGGATCTGGTAGAAGCTCACGAGCGCCGCGACCGGATTCCCCGGGAGGCCGAACAGCCAGGCGCCGCCCAGCCGACCGAAGGCCATGGGGCGTCCCGGCTTGATGTCGATCCTCCAGAAGCGCACCTCCCCCAGCCGGCCCATGATGTCGCGCACATGGTCGGCCTCGCCCACGGAGACCCCGCCGGTGGTGAGGATCGCGTCCGCCTGGGTCGCGGCCTCGCTGAAGGCCTGCTCCAGGGCGGACCGGTCGTCGCGCACGACCCCGAGGTCCAGGACCTCCAGACCGAGGCGGGTCAGGGCCCCGAACAGCGTATAGCGGTTGCTGTCATAGACCTCTCCGGGACCCAGCGGGCGGCCGATGGAGGCCAGCTCGTCGCCCGTGGAGAAGAAGGCCACCCGGGGTCGGCGGTAGACCGGCACCTCGGCAAGGCCCAGGGAGGCCAGGAGTCCCAGCTCCGGCGGCCCGATGCGACGGCCGGTGAGCAGGGCGGGGCGCCCGGCGGTCAGGTCCTCCCCCGCCCGCCGCACGTTCTGCCCGGGCTTGTCGACACCGGGCAGCACCACGGCCTCCCCCTCCAGGTGAGCGGACTCCTGAACGATGACCGTGTCCGCGCCCCGGGGCAGGACGGCGCCCGTCATCACGCGGACCGTCTGCCCCGGTCCGATCACACCGGCGAACGCCGCCCCCGCGTAGGCCTTGCCGACCAGCGTGAGACGGTTCTCGGGAGACCCCAGGTCCTGTGCCCGAGCGGCGTAGCCGTCCATGGCCGAGTTGTCGTGGGCCGGGACATCGAAAGGGGCGACGATGTCGCCCCTGAGCACGCGCCCCAGGGCCGAGCGGATGGGGACCCTCTCCCAGCCGCCGACCGGGGCCACGGACTCCCGCAGGATCTGGCGGGCCTGGTCCAACTTCAGGGACTCTTGCAGAAGACCTCCTCGAGAAACCGCGCGCAGGCTCAGGTTGGGGGCTCGTCGGTGACCGGTCGGGCCCCATGCTCGGCGAGCCGACCCATCAATAGTATTGGAGAAACGCCTCGCGGCTGTCAGCCCCGCGTGAAGCTGGTAAGCTCCAATGCTCCACGCTCATTCATTGTCCAGCCAAGCCTCGCTGGCGCCGACCGTACTGACTTACGCCCCATGAGTCATCCTGCTATCAACGACATAGACGCCTATATGGCCGATCTTGGCCGACGCGCGCGCGCCGCCTCACGGGATCTGGCCCGCGCCGGCACCAAGGCGAAGGATCTCGCCCTGCACGCCATCGCTGACGCCATCGATGGGAGCCGGGATGCCCTCGCCGCAGCGAACCGTGAGGATCTGGACGCCGGTGCCGCCAAGGGTCTGGACGCCGCCCTGCTGGATCGTCTCGAGCTGACGCCCGGGCGCATCGATACCATGATCGAGGGACTGCGCCAGATCGCCGCCCTCCCGGACCCGGTGGGTTCCATCACCGACCTCAATTTCCGCCCCTCCGGCATCCAGGTGGGGCGCATGCGGGTGCCACTCGGGGTCATCGGCATCATCTACGAGTCCCGCCCGAACGTGACGGCGGATGCCGCCGGGCTCTGTCTCAAGTCCGGCAACGCGACCGTGCTGCGCGGCGGATCCGAGGCCTTCGCCTCCAATCGGGCCATCGCCGGGTGCATCCGTCAGGGGCTGGCCCGGGCGGGACTCCCGGAGGATGGGGTTCAGGTGGTGGCGACCACGGATCGGGCCGCGGTGGGGGCCATGATCACCATGCCGGAGTCCATCGACGTCATCATCCCCCGCGGTGGCAAGGGGCTGATCGAGCGGATCAGCCGGGACGCGCGGGTCCCGGTGATCAAGCACCTGCACGGCATCTGCCACGTCTTCATCGACGCGGCGGCGGACCTGGACAAGGCCTTCGCCATCGCGATGAATGCCAAGACCCAGCGCTACGGCACCTGCAACACCATGGAGACCCTGCTGGTGGATGCACCGGTGGCGGAGGCCATTCTCCCCCGCCTGGGCGCCGCCCTCATCGAGAAGGGGGTGGAGGTGCGCGGCTGCCCCCGCACCCGCGACTGCCTTCCGGCGGCCGTCCCGGCCACCGATGAGGATTGGGACACGGAATATCTGGCGCCCATCCTGTCCATCCGGGTGGTGGACGGCCTGGACGCGGCCATGGACCACATCGCCCGCCACGGCTCGGACCATACCGACGCCATCGTCACCGAGGACTATGGCCGCGCCCGGCGCTTCCTCCGGGAGGTGGACTCCAGCTCCGTGATGGTGAACGCCAGCACCCGCTTCGCCGACGGCTTCGAGTACGGTCTGGGGGCGGAGATCGGCATCAGCACCGACAAGTTCCACGCCCGCGGCCCCGTTGGGCTGGAGGGGCTGACCTCGGTCAAGTTTGTGGTGCTGGGCAACGGCGAGGTCCGCACTTGAGGAAAATTCGCCGGGATTCTGCTAACTTTTGGCTATCGGTACGGCCACGACCTGGCCTCGAGCGGTCTTCCTAGCGAACCTTGCCCCAGACCCGGAACAGCTACCACCACGGCCCGCGGCTCACACGGATCCACCGCGGGCCATTCGACACCCAAGGTCCCGCGGCGGGGTATGCCGGTCGCTCCTAGCCTTGGGCGGAAGGGTCTCACCCGGCGCGATCCGCGGTATCGCGACGCGCCGTCCAAGGCGCCGTTCGGGTCCGAATGATCGGTCTGCTCGGCGGCACCTTCGATCCGGTCCACTTCGGCCATCTGCGCTCGGCCCTCGACTGCCTCCAGGCACTCGACCTTCACGAGGTCCGCTTCATCCCACTCAACGTGGCGGTCCATCGGCCCCAGCCGGTGGCACCGGCGTCCCTGCGGCTGGCGATGCTGGAGGCGGCCATCGCGAGCCAGCCGGGACTGGTGGCGGACACGCGCGAGCTGGCCCGGTCCGGCGGCTCCTTCTCCCATGACACCCTGGTGTCGCTCCGCTCGGAGCTGGGGGGCGTGGAACCCCTCTGTCTGCTGATAGGGCGGGACGCCTTCGAGGGCTTCCTGGACTGGTATCGTCCCCTGGAGATCCTCGACCTGGCCCATCTGGTCGTGATGCACCGCCCGGGCTCCGTGGACGGGCTGAGCCCCGGCCTCGAGGACCTGCTCCGCCGACGGGGCTGCGCGGATCCCGGGGTGCTGAGGGACTCCCCCGGGGGACGCATCCTGTTTCAGCCGGTGACCCAGATGGACGTCTCGTCCACGCGGATTCGGCAATTGATCCGGCGGGGGCTGAGTCCTCGCTATTTGCTTCCGGACCCGGTGCTCGCCCTGTGCGAGCGTGAGGGCCTCTATCGCTGAACGAGGCCGAGCGTCCTGAGGAGATGCTGATCGAATGCCGGGCCATCATTGGCCCGGACGGGAAACGCAAGAGGTCAGCGTTTCCCTGGCGGACCCTGGGGACCCAGGGTTCGGGCCTGGCCCTCGGGTCGGGCGCAGCGCGGTGGACGACGTTTGCGCCGTCGCCCACCGGCACAACCCAGGGACGGGCCAGGGGCCGCCGTGCCCCAATCGTTGATCCTGACACACGAACAGAGGAGATCGCATGCAGCTTGAGAAACTTCGGCAACTGGTGGTGGACACCCTCGCGGACATGAAGGCCCGGGATATCCAGGTGATGGACGTGCGCGGCAAGACCGCCGTGACCGACTACATGATCGTGGCCTCGGGGACGTCCGACCGGCACGTCAAGGCCATCGCGGAGACCGTGGCCTTTCGCGCCAAGGAGGCCGGTGAGGCGCCCCTGGGCACCGAGGGGATCAACGAGGGGGAGTGGGCCCTGGTTGATCTCAACGGGGTGGTGGTCCATGTGATGCTCCCCAAGGTGCGCGACTACTACAACCTGGAGCGTCTGTGGTCCGCGCCCGCACCCGTTCCGAAGGTGGCCGCCGCTACCCTCTGAGCGGCCTGGGTCGCGCCCCCTCCTGGAGCCTGCCGGACGATGGATCGCTTCGATCGCATCTTCGAGCTCAATCGCATCCTGCAGGGGGCGCGCCGACCCGTCTCCCGTCAGCGCCTCCAGGAGGAGCTGGAGTGCTCCCGGGCGACGGTGAAGCGGCTCATCGAGGACATGCGCCTGTACCTCAACGCCCCCATCGTCTATGACCGGGAGTACAACGGCTACCGCTACGATCAGTCGGAGGGGGCCATGTACGAGCTGCCGGGGCTCTGGTTCAACGCCTCGGAGCTGCACGCCCTGCTCACGGTCCAGCAGCTCCTCGCCGGGGTCCAGCCCGGTTTGCTGGACCAGCACCTGAAGCCTCTCCAGAAGCGCATCGCGGCCCTGCTGGAGCTGCAGCGTCCGGGCTCCGACGGGCTCGCCGATCGGGTGCGTATCCTCCAGATGGCCTCCCGTTCCGTGGGACCGCAGTTCCAGAGCGTCGCCGGGGCCCTGGCCCAGCGCCAGCGACTCCGGATCCGCTACTTCAACCGGGGGGCCGACGCCCACAGCGAGCGGGCGGTCTCGCCCCAGAGGCTCAGCTACTACCGGGATAACTGGTATCTGGACGCCTGGTGCCATCTTCGCGAGGGGCTCCGCACCTTCGCCCTGGACGCCATCGAGCTCGCCGTGCCCTTGGACGAGCCGGCGATCGAGATCCCCCAGGCAGAGCTGGACCAGCACTACGCGTCCTCCTACGGCATCTTCGCCGGGCTGCCGGACCAGGTGGCGGTGCTGCGATTCAGTCCCGAGCGGGCCCGCTGGGTCGCCAAGGAGCAATGGCACCGAGACCAACGGGGACGATTCCTTCAGGACGGGAGCTACGAGCTCGCGATCCCCTACAGCAATCAGCTGGAGCTCGTGATGGACGTCCTGAAGTATGGACCCGATGTCGAGGTGGTCGAGCCCGAGGTCCTTCGCGCCGAGGTGCGCCGGCGGCTGCGAGAGACCCTGGCCCGCTACGGGGTGCCCGGTTAGGCCATGCTGGGGGCGGATGTCGAGCGGGCCACCCGGCGGGGGCCGATCCTGGCCCTGGTCGCCGCGGTTGCCGACAACGGCGTCATCGGCCGGGATAATCGTCTGCCCTGGCACCTGCCCGCGGACCTGGCCCACTTCAAGCGCCTCACCCTGGGAAGGCCCATCCTCATGGGCCGCCGGACCTGGGAGTCCCTGCCCGGACTCCTGCCGCGGCGGCGTCACATCGTCCTGACCCGGGATCCGGACTACGAGGCCGAGGGC
The DNA here is from genome assembly GCA_049284555.1 of Chromatiaceae bacterium. Classification (GTDB taxonomy): domain Bacteria; phylum Pseudomonadota; class Gammaproteobacteria; order Chromatiales; family Chromatiaceae; genus Thiodictyon. The sequence goes on from JBAPYD010000510.1 coordinate 5,752, forward strand.
TGCACCGTCGTCCGCTCCCTGGACGGCGCGATTGCCGCCGCCGGTCCCGCGGACGAGCTGCTGGTCGTGGGTGGGGCGGCCCTCTATGCCGAGGCCCTGCCGCGGGCGCACCGGCTCTATCTGACGCGGGTGCACGCCCGGGTGGAGGGCGACACCCGCTTTCCCTCCTGGAATCCGGCCGACTGGATCGAGGTCGACCGTGTCGAGCATCCGGCCGATGAGCGCAACCCGATCGCAATGACCTTCCTGACCCTGGAGCGGGTCCCGGTCGACCCCAACGGACGGGGGGGGGTGCCGCGGCGATCTCGGCGTTGACAAATAAATCTGAATATAAGAATATAATCATGCACCGGGGCTGACTGCCTCGATGCAATCCTCCATCCTCCTTTGGTGGTTAGTTTTGAAGCGCGACACCTCGTCGCGCTTTTTTTTTCTTGCGAGGACCCTTTGGCCCGGGGTCAGCCGATTGGCGCCAGTCTCCGTGGCCCTGCTGGGGCAGCCCATCGGGCCGGTCGAAGACCGCACCTCGCCGAGCCGATACATTCGTTACATCTGGTTACAAACGCGCGCTTGCTACTTCAGTATTCGCTGATATAGTAATTCACATCGTCAAACTTACTTAAACTTCGAATCGAGGAGATACATCATGCTTGGCGCAATCGCAGCAGTTGCACTGGCCGTCGGACTCATCGGGACCACGGTTACGGTCACCCAGAATCTCGACGAAACCGCGTCCCAGTCCGCCCAGCCCGTTGTCGAGGTCCAGGCCATTCAGAGCACCAGCTCGCCTAACGAGTGAGCCCGCGGGGCCCGATGGCCCGACCTAGATGACGGCAGCGAGCCCCGGTCGCCCCTGCGGCGCCGGGGCTTCTTGTTTCCCGATATCCGTCAGGCGTGTCCATGGGGCCGTCTGTGGACCGGAAGGCCCGATCGATCTCACTTACACGCGCTCGTGGGCGTCCGACGAGCTTCTATCCAGTCCAGCCGCCCGGACGGTCCCCGCTCGCCATCAGGGCCAGGGTGTCGAGCCCTTGCCGGCGACGTGCCGGGGCGCATTCAATCCTGGATCCGATCCCGTGCCCAGGCGAGGACCTTCTGGAGCCGCGGGCCGAGCAGGGCCGGGGCCCGCTCCAGCTCAACCCATCGGCACTCGTGGTGCTCGGGGCGGCCGAGCTCGGGGCTGACCGGGAGGATCACCTCGCCCGTTCGGGACTGGGCCAGGTAGTAACGGGCGACCTTCCCGCGGCCATAGGGCGGGGTCTCGATGAAGTCCTCGCCCCAGCGAAAGTCCAGATCCGTGAGGCCGGTCTCCTCGGCGACCTCCCGTCGGGCGGCCTGGCGCGGATCCTCGCCCGGCTCGATCTCGCCCTTGGGGAAGTCCCAGTAGCCGAAGCAGCGGAGCAGCAGGCAACGGTAGGCCCCGTCGAGGTGGCGCAGGACCACGACCCCGGCCGAGCGCCTGGTCACCATCCCGGGGCCCAGTGCATTCACGCGTTTCAGCGCCGATGGCGCAGGAAATACTCGAGCAGCGCCTGGGTAGAGCCGTCATGGCCTGCCGTGACGCCCCCTGACTCGAGCTCGTCCAGGATCACCGAGGCGAGCTGCTTTCCGAGCTCCACGCCCCACTGGTCGTAGGGGTTGACCCCCCACACCACCCCCTGGGTGAAGATACGGTGCTCGTACATGGCGATCAGGGCCCCCAGCGCGTGGGGCGTGAGACGCTCCACCAGGATGCTGTTGGTGGGCCTGTTGCCCGGGAAGGTGCGGTGGCTGGCCAGGAACCGGGCCCGCTCCTCGGGCATGCCGGCGGTGCGCATCTCCGCCAGGGCCTCCTCGAAGGTGCGCCCGCGCATCAGGGCCTCGGTCTGGGCGAAGAAGTTGGCCATCAGCTTCAGGTGATGGTCCCCCAGCTCGTTCTGGCTGTGGACCGCCCCGATGAAGTCCGCGGGGACCAGCTGCGTCCCCTGGTGGATGAGTTGGTAGAAGGCGTGCTGGCCGTCCGTGCCGGGCTCGCCCCAGACCACGGGACCCGTGGTGTAGTCCACGGCGACGCCCTCGCGGGTCACCCGCTTGCCGTTGCTCTCCATGTCCCCCTGCTGGAGGTAGGCGGGGAGCAGGCGCAGGTATTGGTCGTAGGGCAGCACCGCATGGGTCGAGGCGCCGAAGATGTTGGCGTACCAGACCCCGATCAGGCCCAGGACGGCGGGGATGTTCTCGGGGGTCTCGGCGGTGCGAAAGTGCTCGTCCATGGCGTGGGCGCCCTCCAGGAGCTCCACGAATCGCTCGAACCCGATCGCCAGGGCGATGGGGAGCCCGATCGCTGACCACAGGGAGTAGCGGCCCCCCACCCAGTCCCAGAACCCGAACATGTTCGCGGTGTCGATCCCGAAGGCCGCCACCCGCTCGGCGCTCGTGGAGACGGCCACGAAGTGTCTGGCCACGGCGGCCGGGTCCTTGAGGGCGGAGAGTGTCCAGTCCCGGGCGCTCTCGGCATTGGTCATGGTCTCCTGGGTGGTGAAGGTCTTGGAGGCGACCACGAAGAGGGTGGTCTCCGGGTCCAGGAGTCGGACGGTCTCCACCAGGTGCGTGGCATCCACGTTGGAGACGAAGTGGACCCGAAGATTGGGGGTCAGATAAGGGCCAAGGGCCGCGCAGACCATCTTGGGGCCCAGATTGGAGCCGCCGATTCCGATGTTCACCACGTCCGTCATGGCCTTGCCGGTGTGGCCCTTCCAGTCGCCGGAGCGGACCCGCTCGACGAATGTCTCCATGCGGTCGAGGACCCCGTTCACCAGGGGCATGACGTCCTCTCCGTCCACATAGATGGGTCGGTTGGACCGGTTGCGCAGCGCCACGTGGAGCACGGCCCGCTGCTCGGTATTGTTGATGTGGTCCCCGGCGAACATGCGCCGCGTCCAGCCCCGCAGGTCCACGGCCTCGGCGAGCTCGAGCAGGAGCCGCAGGGTTTCTCCCGTGATCCGGTTCTTGGAGTAATCGACATGGAGGCCCGCCGCCTCCAGGGTCATGGTCTGGGCCCGGTGGGGGTCCGCGTCGAAGAGGTCCCGCAGGTGCAGGTCCTTGATCTGCCCCCAGTGCCGTTCCAGGGCCTGCCATTGGGGTGTCTGGGTGACGAGAGACATGTGAGTACTCCTATGGGTGCGCGGCGACGGGTGCGAATCGGGGACCGCTCCCGGGACTTGGGCTAATGCTGCAATCTTGCCATTTCTCGAGGATGACCTGCGGATCGAAGGCTGGGCCTTCCTCCCCCTCGTGTGTCTGACCCCGACTCACATCGGTGGGGGCCGGTGAGGCTGGGCCCCGAGGAGGGCGCCCGGGTCCCAGCCGGGCTCGTCGTCCGGGTCCAGTCCGTTGCGCCAGTCCTGGTCCTCCCGGTCGAACAGGCGGGTTGCCTCCAGGGGGCCCCAGGACCCGGCGGGATAGGTGTGGATGAAGTCCCGCTCCGTGGACCAGAGCTTGAGCACGGGGTCCACCACCTGCCAGGCCCAATCGACCTCGTCTCCGCGCAGGAAGTGGGTGTGGTCCCCCTCGATCACGTCCAGGATCAGGGCCTCGTAGGCGTCGATCTGCTCGGAGGGAAGGGCGCAGGAGCTGGCGTCCAGGCGCTCGGTCTGGGCGCGCATCTCGAAGCCCGGCTGCTTGACCTGAATCTCGATGCGCATGCACTCGTTGGGCTGGATGTTGAGCAGCAGCCAGTTGGGCCTGAGCTGCTCGATGGGTGTCTGACGAAAGAGCTGCTGGGGCGGGTGCTTGAAGCGGATGGCGACCAGCGAGTTGGTGCGGGCGAGGCGCTTGCCCGTGCGCAGGTAGAAGGGGACATTGCGCCAGCGCCAGTTGTCGATATAGAGCTTCAGCGCCGCGTAGGTCTCGGTGGTGCTGTTGCGGGCCACCCCGGACTCGTCCAGGTAGCCGGCCAGCTTCCCCTCGCTTGCGCGCCCGGCCGCGTATTGGGCGCGGAAGGCGTGGGCGTGGACGGCCTCCCGGGGAATGGGTCGGATGGAGCGCAGCACCTTCACCTTCTCGTCGCGCAGGGCCTCCGCGTCCAGGATGGGGGGAGGCTCCATGGCCACCAGGGTGAGCACCTGAAGCAGATGGCTCTGGATCATGTCACGCATCGCCCCGACGCCGTCGTAGAACCCCGCCCGCTCCTCGATCCCCCGGGCCTCCGCCTGGGTGATCTGCACGTGATCGATGTAGTTGCGGTTCCACAGGGGCTCGAGCAGCAGATTGGCGAAGCGGAAGACCAGGATGTTCTGGACCGTGCTCTTACCCAGGTAGTGGTCGATCCGGTAGATCTGATCCTCGCGGAAGAAGCGGTGCAGCCCTTGATCCAGTATCCGCGCGCTCTCCTGGTCGAATCCGAAGGGCTTTTCCACGACCAGCCGGGACCAACCCGCGTCCTCGGTCTGCAGACCCAGGGAGGCGAGCTGCTCGGCGACGGTGCCATAGTGGCGCGGCGCCACGGCCAGATAGAAGACCCGGTTGTCGGGGAGGGTCTCATCCTGGCGCAGCCGCTCGGCGAGGTTGCCGAAGCCCTCGGGTGCGTCCAGATCGCCCTCCACGAAGCAGGAGCGGGCGAGCAGGCGATCGAGGACGGCGCCCTGGGGGCCGCCGGGGATCCGCGCCTCCAGGATCGTCTTGACCTCTTCCCGCCAGCGCGCGTCGGACCAGGCCCGACGACCGAAGCCGAGCAGTCGGGTCGCGGGGTGGAGACGCTCCGCCGCCTCGATGTGGTAGAGGGCCGGCAGCAGCTTGTAGCTCGCCAGGTTGCCGGTGGCGCCGAAAATCACCAGGGTGCACGGATCCAGCATTGCGTAACCCCGTCACGTTTAGGTAAAACTACGAACTTGACACAGAACAAGAATACGGGCCGCACTGAGCGTGCCCCCGTGGCACACGGGGCGCACCCTCGGGTGACCGCCTTCGGCGGGGCCTGGGCACAGGGGTCTCTTCATGGAGCAAGCTCCCATCAACGTCCCGAGACCGGACCGGCTGCGCATCCTGATGGCGAGCAGCGAGGCCCATCCCTTGATCAAGACCGGGGGCCTCGCCGACGTGGCCGCCAGCCTCCCGGCCGCCCTGCGGGCGCTGGGGCACGACGCCCGACTGATTATCCCAGCCTATCCGCGGGCCGCAAGGCAATTGCGGGAGCCGAAGTCGCTCTGCGAGCTACGGCTGCCCGGCTGCCGCGGCACGGTGCGCATCATGGAGGGCAGTCACCCGGACCAGGACTTGCCCGTCTACCTGGTGGACGCCCCGGACTACTTCTGTCGCGAGGGCAACCCTTACACGGACCTGTCGGGCCGCGATTGGGGCGATAACGCGGAGCGCTTCCTGCTGCTGTGCCGGGCGATCGCCCAGATCGCCCAGGGGCTGCCGGCGGTGGGCTGGCAACCCGATGTGCTGCATTGCAACGATTGGCAGACGGGGCTTGCGTTGCCCCTGCTGCAGGACCTTTCGGAGCGCCCGGCGACGGTCTTCACCATCCACAACCTGGCCTACCAGGGGCTCTTCGACCGTGCCACCTTCGATCGCATCGGTCTGCCCCCCTCACTCTGGAACCTGTGGGGGGTCGAGTTCCACCAGCGCATGTCCTTCATCAAGGGCGGAATCGTGTTCTCCGATCGCGTGAACACCGTGAGCCCCACCTATGCCGAGGAGGTGCGGACCCCGCGCTTCGGCTGCGGACTGGATGGACTCCTGCGCCAGATCGGGGCCCGCTTCTCCGGGATCCTGAACGGGGTGGACTACCGCGACTGGGACCCGGCATCCGACCCCCTGATCCTCCAGACCTATGATCGGGACACCTTCGGCCTCAAGGCGGAGAACAAGCTGGACCTGCAACGGGAGTTTGGTCTCACGCGCAACGAGGGGGCCCTCGTCCTCGGTCACGTGGGACGGCTGGTGGAGCAGAAGGGGGTCGACCTGATCCTGGCGATCCTGCCCGGCCTGCTGAAGGATCCCGGCATCCAGCTGGTCGTTCAGGCCGAGGGGGAGCGTCATCTGGAGCAGGCCCTGCTGGCGTTGAACAGTGCCTATCCCAAGCAGGTGGGCGTCTTCCTGGGCTACGACGAGACCCGCGCCCATCGCATCGAGGCGGGCTGCGATGCCTTCCTGATGCCATCGCGGTTCGAGCCCTGCGGGCTCAACCAGCTCTACAGCCTACGCTACGGCACCGTGCCCATCGTTCACCGAACCGGGGGTCTGGCGGACACCGTGAGTCAAGTCACCCCCCAGGGCCTGGCGGACGGGAGCGCGACTGGATTCCTGTTCGACGACGCGAGCGCGGAGTCCCTCTGGCATGCTGTCGAGCAGGCGCTGGTGCTGTATCGGGGGGATCCGGATGCCTGGCGCCGACTGGCGACGGCGGGGATGTCACGGGACTTCAGCTGGGAGGTGAGCGCCCGCTCTTACGTCCAGCTCTACCAGGACGCCATCGCGGACCGGCACCACGCGATGCACGTGGCGAGCGCCTGACGGGCTGATCCGGTCACGAGCCGGGACGCGCGACGCGCGACGCGCGCTGATCTTTGCCGGGGAGGTGGGCATCAGGCCGCTTGGGCCGGGATGGCATCGCCGGTGCGAATCACCCGATTGTGCTCGTCCAGATAGACCAGGGCCGGCTTGAAGGCGCGCGCCTCCGCCTCGCTCATGCCGGCGTAGGCACAGATGATGACGCGATCACCCGGCGAGGCCTTGTGGGCGGCGGCCCCGTTCACGGATACGACGCGCGAGCCGGCCTCCGCGCGGATCGCGTAGGTCGTGAAGCGCTCGCCGTTGGCCACGTTGTAGATCTGGATCTGCTCGTACTCGCGAATCCCCGCGAGCCGCAGGAGGTCCTCGTCGATCGCGCAGGAACCCTCGTAGTCCAGCTCGGCGTGGGTCACGCACGCCCGGTGCAGCTTGCACTTCAGCAAGGTCAGTTGCATTACCCCTCCCTCTCGACGGCGGTTAGGGATGGCCTTGGCCCGGTGCCCCTACCGAAAATCAGAGTGTTTCAGTTGACTTAGAATTCTATCCCAGGGTTTGCTGCGGCGCACCATGGGTCGTGCGCCGCAGCTCCACGTTGTCGATGAGTCTGGCGCGGCCCAGGAAGGCGGCGGCCAGTATCACCA
>JBAPYD010000511.1:0-10197 GCA_049284555.1 Chromatiaceae bacterium
GCCTTGATGCGCCCGGCTGCCGAGCGTTTGGCGCAGCGCCTGCGCGAGGTCGATCTGCGCATGCCCCAGGTGCCGGTGCTGCACAACGTGGACGTGTCGGTGGCGGAAGGGGTCGATGGACTGCGCGAACGACTGGTGGCCCAGCTCCACAGTCCGGTGCGCTGGGTGGAGACGATTGAGGCGGTGGCCGCGGCCGGCGTGACCCAGGCGATCGAGTGCGGACCGGGAAAGGTGCTGACCGGTCTCAACAAGCGCATCCGCAAGGGTCTGAGCACGCTTCACGTGAGCGACCCCGAGTCGCTGGCGAACGCCCTGGAGGCGACACATCATGCTTGAGGGCGAGATTGCATTGGTGACCGGGGCCTCGCGGGGTATCGGTCGGGCTATCTTGATTGCGCTTGCCAAGCAGGGGGCCACGGTTGCCGGCACCGCGACCACCGAGGGCGGTGCCGCCGCCATCGATCAGGCCCTGCGGGAGGCGGGGTACACGGGCATGGGGCTGGTCCTCGATGTGGCCGATCCGGCCTCGGTGGAGGCCGCGCTTGCCCGGGTCGGGGAGGTCCTCGGCCCTCCCACCGTCCTGGTCAACAACGCGGGGATCACGCGGGATGCCCTGCTGATGCGGATGAAGGATGAAGATTGGCTTCGGGTCGTCGACACCAACCTCGGTTCCGTCTACCGGCTTTCCAAGGGCTGCCTGCGGGCCATGTCCAAGGCGCGTAAGGGGCGCATCGTCAACATCGCCTCGGTGGTCGGCGTCATGGGCAATGCCGGGCAGACCAACTACGCGGCCTCCAAGGCGGGCATGATGGGATTCACCAAGTCCCTGGCGCGGGAGGTGGGCTCGCGTGGCATCACGGTGAACTGCGTCGCCCCGGGCTTCATTGAAACGGACATGACCCGCTCCCTGGGGGACGCCCAACGGGAGGCCCTGGTCGGCGGCATCCCGCTCGCCCGGCTTGGTTCCCCGGAAGACGTGGCAGCCGCCGTACTGTTCCTGGTTTCGCCGGACGCGGGTTACATCACCGGCGAGACCCTGCACGTGAACGGTGGCATGTACATGGTCTGAGCGGCCGCGCAACGTCGCAGGCGCCTAAAAATCAACTGGTTAAGTGTGTTTCGGGGAAGCGGTTGTGCTTTCATCGCCCCTCGAATGTCACTAAAATACCGCGTGGCCGGGTTCAGGCCGCCCTTTTTCCAATCGGAGGATCGACTCACATGAGTAGCGTTGAAGAGCGGGTTCGGAAGATCGTCATCGAGCAATTGGGGGTGAAAGAAGAAGAGGTCAGCGCGGAGGCCTCCTTCGTTGACGATCTGGGAGCGGATTCACTCGATACCGTCGAGTTGGTGATGGCCTTGGAGGAGGAGTTCGAGACGGAGATTCCGGATGAGGATGCCGAGAAGATCACCACGGTCCAGCAGGCCATCAACTACATCAACGAGCACGTGGGCTGAGGCGATTTGCGTCGAATCGGGAAGGGTGGCCGCCCGCGGGATGGGTCTCGCGTGCGGCGCTTGGCCTCCCCAGCGGCCCGAGCGAGAGGGTTAGGCAATGTCACGTAGACGTGTCGTGGTGACCGGAGTCGGCCTGGTGACCCCGGTGGGCCTGAACGTGGAGACGTCGTGGGGCAATATCCTCGCGGGCAAGAGCGGCATCCAGCCGATCACGCACTTCGACGTTTCCGGGTTCACGACCCGCTTCGGCGGCCCCATCTACGGCTTCGATCCGACCGAGTATGTGTCGGAGAAGGATGCCAAGAAGATGGACAAGTTCATCCACTACGGCATCGCCGCGGGCTGCCAGGCCATCGCGGACTCGGGTCTGACGATCGACGACTCCAACCGACGCCGTATCGGTGTGGCGATCGGCTCCGGCATCGGCGGTATCACCGGGATCGAGAACAATTACGAGATCTATCGATCCAAGGGTCCCAGGCGCATCTCTCCATTCTTCGTCCCCGCCAACATCATCAATATGGTCGCGGGGGATCTCTCCATCAAATACGGGCTCCAGGGTCCCAACTATTCCATCGTCTCCGCCTGCGCCACGGGCACCCATAACATCGGCGAGGCCGGGATCATGATTCGGCACGGCTACGTGGATGTCATGGTCGCCGGCGGTGCCGAGATGGGTACCTCTCCGGTGGGGCTGGGCGGGTTCGCGGCGGCGCGGGCCCTCTCCACCCGCAACGAGGAGCCCGAGCGGGCGAGCCGCCCCTTCGATCGGGATCGCGACGGTTTCGTCCTGAGCGACGGTGCCGGGGTCGTGGTCCTCGAGGAGTACGAGCGGGCGGTGGCCAGAGGCGCCCGGATCTACGCGGAGCTGGTGGGCTTCGGTATGAACTCGGATGCCTATCACATGACGTCCCCCTCGGAAGATGGTGCGGGGGCGGCCGAGTGCATGCGTCTGGCGATGGAGGATGCGGGGGTCAACCCGGACCAGATCCAGTACATCAACGCCCACGGAACCTCCACGCCCGCCGGTGATGCGGCGGAGACCCTCGCGGTCAAGCGCGCCCTGGGGGACCGTGCATACCGGATCGCGGTGAGCTCCACCAAGTCCATGACCGGCCACATGCTGGGGGCCGCCGGCGGGGCCGAGGCCATCTTCAGCGTCCTGGCCATTCGTGACCAGGTCGCCCCCCCGACCATCAACTACGAGACCCCCGACCCGGCCTGCGACCTGGACTATGTCCCGAATACGGCCCGGGAGATGCTGATCGAGTATGCCCTCACGAACTCCTTCGGCTTCGGCGGGACCAACGGGACCCTGATCTTCCGCCGGCCCTGACGTCCAGGCGGACACCGGGGGCACGCCTTCAATCGATCCGTGAGCAGCCGCGGCGCCCCGATCCGCTATCTGGTCGACGGGGCGCCGGACCTGGGGCTACCCGTCACCGACCGGGGGTTGAGCTACGGGGACGGCCTGTTCGAGACCCTACTCGTCCGCGACGGGTCCCCGTGCCAGTGGGGCAGACATTGGGCGCGGCTCGGCCAGGGCTGTTCCCGGCTCGGGCTGCCGCTGCCCGCGGAGTCGCTCGTCAAAGACGAGATTCTTGAGCTCCTGCGAGAGAGCGGCAACGGGGTGCTGAGGCTCACGGTGACCCGGGGCGATGGCGGACGGGGCTATGCGCCGCCGGCTGATGCACACCCTCGACGGATCCTCTTGCTCTACCCCATGCCGGAGTACCCCTCGGCCTGGACATCGAGGGGCGTGGTGATCCGATTGTGCCGAACGCCGGCCGCCCAGAATCCTGTCCTCGCGGGGCTCAAGCATCTCAACCGGCTGGACAGTGTCCTGGCCCGGGCCGAATGGTCGGATCCTGGGATCGCCGAGGGTCTGATGGCAGGGCCGGGGGGAGACATCATCGGGGGCACCATGACGAATCTCTTCCTTTGGGACGGGGCCGCGCTCAAGACCCCTCCGATCGACCGCTGCGGGGTCGCCGGTACCGTGCGGGCCCTGGCCCTCGAGCTCGCAACGATGCTTGGGATCGCCTGTGAAGAGACCAGGCTGGGGCTGGACGACCTCCTCGGTGCCAAAGGCTTGTTCCTCACGAATTCCGTGCTGGGCGTCTGGCCGGTGCGGCGACTCGATGCCCAGGACTACGATCCCGAGGATCTGCCCTTGGACCTGGTTCGGGCCCTCCGGCAAACCGCCCAAGCCCCGGAGGTCGGGCCGTGATCCGGCGCGCCCTGTTCGCCGTCGTCTTCCTGGCGGCCGGCTTCCTCCTGGGGGGGCTCTGGGCCGATTATCGGTGCTTCCTGGTGACCCCAGTGGCGCTGCAGGGGCCCTCGACCGTCTTCGAGGTTCCGCGGGGTGCCACCCTTCGTCGGGTGGCAGACGATTTGACCGGACAGGGGGTTCTCCAGCATCCCTACTACTTCATCGCCCTGGCCCTGCAGAGGGGCGACCAGGGTCGGCTCAAGGCGGGTGAGTTCGAGCTGACCCATGGGATGCGACCAACGGACGTGCTGGAGCGGTTGACCTCGGGCAAGGAGGTCCAGTACCCGATCACCCTGGTGGAGGGCTGGACCTTCCGCCAGGCGGTCGCGGCGATCGTCGCCGATCCCCGCTTCGGCGCCGAGGTACTTGGCAAGACCGATGCGGAGCTCATGGAGGCCCTGGGTCGTGCTGGGGAGCACCCCGAGGGGCGTTTCTTTCCGGATACCTATAGCTTTCCCCGCAATACCTCGGGTCAGGAGGTGCTGCGACGGGCCTTCGAGCGCATGGAGCGCGTCCTGGCCGAGGAATGGGAGCAGAGGGCCGAGGATCTGCCCATCGAGACCTCCTACCAGGCACTGATTCTCGCCTCGATCATCGAGAAGGAGACGGCGGTCGCGGCAGAGCGGCCCGCCATCGGCGGCGTGTTCGTTCGCCGGCTGCGGAATGGGATGCGACTGCAGACGGACCCAACCGTGATCTATGGGCTCGGGGAGCGCTTCGACGGCAATCTGCGCCGGGAGGACCTGCGGGAGGCCACGCCCTACAACACCTACGTGATCGAAGGACTTCCCCCAACCCCCATTGCGCTGCCCGGGCGCGAGGCGATCCGCGCCGCCCTGCACCCGGAGCCCGGGGATAGCCTCTATTTCGTGGCCCGGGGGGACGGCACACACGTCTTCTCAAGGACCCTCGAGGAGCACAACGCCGCCGTGCGCCAATACCAGCTCGGCAGGCCCTGACGGGGAAATCGGCGAATGGGCGAGCGCGGGCGATTCATCACGCTGGAGGGGATCGAAGGGGCTGGCAAGTCCTCCCAGATGGAGCCCCTTCGGCAGACACTGCTGGAACTCGGGATCCCGGTGCTCACCAGTCGGGAGCCCGGCGGGTCTCCAGTGGCAGAGCGCATCCGCGCCCTGCTGCTCGACCGGGCTAACGCGGGGATGGCCGCCACTGCCGAGCTGCTCCTGGTGTTTGCCGCTCGGGCCGAGCACCTCGAAAAGGTCCTGGCTCCGGCCCTGAGTCGGGGGACCTGGGTCCTGTGCGACCGTTTCACCGATGCCACCTATGCCTACCAGGGGGGTGGGCGTGGAATGGACCATCGTCCCATCGCGCTGCTCGAGGATCTGGTCCAGGGAGACCTGCGGCCGGACCTGACCCTGGTCTTCGACCTGCCCCCGGCGCTCGGACTCGAGCGTGCGCGGGGACGGGGCGAGTCCGACCGCTTCGAGTCCGAGCGTCTGGCCTTTTTCGAGGGGGCCCGCGCCACTTACCTGGAGCGCGCCCGCGCCTACCCAAGTCGGTATCGGGTGTTGGATGCCACGCGGTCGCTGGAGTCCGTGACGGCCGAGGCGACGGGGCTTCTCAGGAGCTTCGTTGCTGCCCTGGCTGCCCAAAGGGGCGGAGGGTGAGACCTTGACCGAGGTCGAGATGCGAGCGGAGGAGGGACTTGCGCCCTGGCTTGCGCCCCACTGGCAGCGGCTCACCCAGGCACGGGCTGCGGGGCGGCTTCCTCATGCCCTGCTGATCGCGGGCCCTCGCGGGGTCGGCAAGCGACTGCTGGTAGACACACTGGCCCGCGCCCTCCTTTGTCCAAGCCCCCGGCCGGACGGCGCCGCCTGCGGGCGTTGCGCGGACTGTCGACTCGTCCAGGCCGGCAGCCACCCCGATCTGATGCGGGTGGCGCCAGACCCCGAGTCCAAGTCGGGCGAGATTCCCATCGATTCCATCCGGGACATGAGAGACCGCGCGACGCTGACGGCGGGTCGGGGCGGGCACATCCTGTTTATCATCGACCCGGCGGACCGCATGAACACCGCCGCCTCCAATGCCCTCCTGAAGACCTTGGAGGAGCCCCCTGGTCCGGTCCTGCTGTGTCTGATCGCGGAGGATCCTGGGCGCCTGCCAGCCACCGTTCGCAGCCGGTGTCTGCTGCTCCGCCAAGGGCTACCACCCCCTGATCAGGCCCTCGAGTGGCTCGGCAACCAGATCCCACCGGGACAGTCCGGGGGTCCGCCGCCCGAGATGCGGCTTGGATTGGCCCGCGGGGCGCCCCTGAGCGCCCGCGACGCCGTGGATGGGGCCCTGCTCGAGCTGCATGCAAACCTGCGAGAGAGTCTGGTGGGGATCGCCCAGGGTCGTCTGGACCCTGTCGCCGAGGCGCGCGCTTGGAGCGGGGCGGAGGCCCGACTATCATTGAGCTGGCTCGCCGGCTGGCTCTGTGACCTCTTGCGCTTGGCGGTGGCTGGCGAGGATGCGAGACTGGCGGACGCTGTCGGGGGTCGCGCTCTGGCCGGGCTGGTGCCGGGAATCGATCTGGCAGCCGCCCACCGGTTGCTGCGCAGGGTCTTTCGCGCCTCGGGGTTGAAGGACAGTACCGTGAATCCCCAGCTGCTGCTGGAATCGTTGCTGGTGGAGTGGTCCCGGCTCTTTCGACTTCGACTCTGAGGCAGGGAAGGCGCCGCGGCATGGGTCCAGACGAGTCCCGGGACCGAGCGACAGGCGAGGCGGTTGGCACAGCGGAGGAGAGAGCTTGAGCACCCCGACAGACACCGCGGGCGCATTCGGCGGCCAGCAGCGCATTCTGAGCTTCGCCATCAAGGACAAGGCCGCCCTCTATGCCTCTTTCATGCCCTTCATCCGCAACGGGGGACTCTTCATCCCGACCACCAAGCGTTACCAGCTCGGCGATGAGATCTTCCTGCTGCTCCAGCTGATGGATGAGACGGAGCGCATTCCGGTGGCGGGCAAGGTGGTCTGGGTGACCCCGCCGGGGGCCGAGGGGAATCGGGCCGTCGGTGTGGGAGTCCAGTTCAGTGACCAGGACAAGGGCGTCGCCCGGCGCAAGATAGAAGAGTATCTCGTCGGTGCCCTTGGCTCAGAGCGGCAGACCCATACGATGTAGCGAAGCGGCCCGCGGGCGGCGGCCGTGGCGTTAGCGGGCAGTCGATCCTCTTCCCTCAAGTCCCCTCACCCCAATCCGATCCATGTACGTCGATTCCCATTGCCACCTCGACAGGGTGGACCTGAGCCCCTACGGCGGCGACCTCGGGCGGTTGATGGAGGCGACTGCCCGGGCCGGCGTCTCTCACCTGCTGTGTGTCTGCATCGACCTGGACCACTATCCGGCCATGCGGGCCTTGGTGGAGCCCTATCCCAACGTCGCCGTCTCCGTGGGCGTCCATCCCAACGAGGGGAGTGCCGACGCCCCCGTGACCGAGCCCTCCGTGGAGGGCCTCGCCTCCATGGCGGCAGACCCGCGCGTCGTGGCGATCGGCGAGACCGGGCTCGACTACTACTACGGTCAGGGAGACGTCGAGCGCCAACAGGCGCGCTTTCGCACCCACATCCGGGCCGCGCGGCTGTGTGGCAAGCCGCTCATCATCCATAGTCGGGATGCCCGGGAGGACACGATTCGCATCCTCCGGGAGGAGGGCGCGCAGGCCGTGGGTGGGGTGCTGCATTGCTTTACCGAGACCTGGGAGATGGCCCGGCAGGGCCTGGATCTCGGCTTCTATGTGTCCTTCTCCGGCATCGTCACCTTCAAGAGCGCGGCGGCCTTGCGCGAGGTCGCCGGGCAGATACCCATGGACCGGCTCCTGATCGAGACGGATTCGCCCTATCTCGCCCCTGTTCCCTTCCGCGGCAAGCCCAACGAGCCGCGCCTCGTCCCCCACGTGGCGAGTTGCATCGCCGAGTTTCGGGGGCTCCCGGTTACCGATCTGGCCGCCGCCACCACCTCCAACTACTTCCGGCTCTTCGGTCGATCCGCAGGCTGATCCCGGCGGGTCGGGTTCGAGGGACCGGGCCGGGTATGTCCGTCGGGTGAGTGTGGCATATGCCGCACCGCCTGTGGCCGATGACGCAATTCGCAGTCCCGGTCGCGATGTCGGGCGCCCTGGCCGTTGCTTGGAGATTGCCTTCCCCGTAGGCTGCGCTGACCAAAAATACAACTGTAGTCAATTTGGGGGATTTGTGATGTCTCGCGGTTCGAGGACTTCGGCAATCGTTGGTGTCGCCACGACTGTATCGTCAGAGAGACCGGGCACCCGTCTCAAGCCCATCGCGGCGATTCTGGCGCTGTGGGCGGCGCAGGGCCTTGCAGCGGAAGATGTATCGACCCTGGAAGAGGTCCAGGTCACGGCAACCGAGCAGGCCCAGCTCGGCTCCGGGACCTTCGACCTGGGTCCCGAGGAGCTTGCGCCAAAGCGCGCCCGCACCAGCGATACCGCCGAGCTGCTGACGTCACTTCCGGGCTTGAGCGTCTATGGCGCGGGCGGCGTGTCCAGTCTGCCAGCCATCCGTGGTCTGGCGGATGATCGGCTGCGTATCAAGGTGGACGGCATGGATCTCAACTCCAGCTGCCCGAACCACATGAACGCGCCCCTGTCCTACATCGACCCCACTGCCGTGGAGAACGTGCGGGTGTTTTCGGGTGTCACGCCGGTGAGCGTCGGTGGCGACAGCATCGGTGGCACCATCGTCGTGGACTCGGCCGCTCCGGCCTTCGCCGAGTCGGGAGGCCGACTGGTGCAGGGAGAGGTGGGCGGCTTCTATCGCAGCAACGGTAACGCCTGGGGGGGGAATCTCAGCAGCACCCTGGCCACCGAGTCCCTGAGCCTCAACTACACCGGTGCCTACGCCCAATCCGACAACTACAAGGCCGGGGGCGACTTCAAGGATTACATCTTCACGGGGCGGCTAGGCCACGCGCTCGATCGGGACGAGGTGGGCTCCACCGCCTATCAAGCCAACAATCAGTCGGTGAGCCTCGCTTGGAGGAACGCCGACCATCTCTTGGACTTCACCTACGGCTATCAGCACATCCCCTATGAGGCCTATCCGAACCAGCGGATGGACATGACGGACAACCGCAGCGACCAGTTCAATCTCGCCTACACGGGGGATCTGAGTTGGGGAACGCTCGAGGCAAGGGGCTATTACGAGCATACCCAGCACCAGATGGATTTCGGCGACGACAAGCGTTTCTGGTATGGACCCGGGCAGCCTCCGCTGGGCTCCGGCGGGGATACCGCGCTCAATGGGGCCCCCTGCTCGCCGATCTCGGGAGTCAGGATGGTGAAGGGCCAGCGGGTGGGTTGCGCCGCTGGAATGCCGATGGACAGCGAGGGCAAGACCTGGGGATTCAACCTGAGCGCCGAGATCCCAGTTGCAGCGGATGACCTGCTCCGTTTCGGCGCCGAGTATCAGAGCTACAGCCTGGATGATTACTGGTCGCCCTCGGGCGCGGGCATGTGGCCCTATACCCTCTGGAACGTCAACGACGGGACGCGCGACCGCCTCGGGGTCTTCGGGGAGTGGGAGATCCGCAAGGAGCGCTGGGCCCACATCCTGGGTGTGCGCTTCGAGAACGTGAATACGGATGCGGGCCCGGTGCACGGGTATAACCTCAATTGCTACCCGCCAAGCTGCCCACCGCAGTCCCTGAGAATGCCTGACATGGCTTTCCAGACCCGGGATGCGGCCCTATTCAACACCCAATCCAGGGACAAGACGGACCAGAACTGGGACGTCTCGTGGCTGGCCCGGTTCACGCCGGACGCCGTCCAGACCTACGAGCTCGGATTGGCCCAGAAGAGCCGCTCGCCCAACCTCTATCAACGCTACACCTGGTCCACCTGGCAGATGGTGGCGCTGATGAACAACATGGTCGGTGACGGCAACGGCTATATCGGAAATCTGGATCTGGATCCGGAGGTAGCCCGGATCGTCAGCCTCACCGGCGACTGGCACGACCCCAATGGGACGAAGTGGGGCGTCAAGCTGACGCCTTACTATACCTACGTCGACAACTACATCGACGCGGTGCAGTGGAACTCGGCGACGAACGCGCCGCGCACGGTCCCGGTGGTGAATGACTTCACCATACTCAAGTATGTCAACCAGTCCGCGGAGATCTACGGCGTGGACCTCTCGGCCCATTATCTGGTGGCGGAAGGCACCAGCGTCGGAGATTTCGCCCTGGATCTGGTGGCGAGCTACACCAGGGGCAAGAACGAGGACACCGGCGACAACCTCTACAACATCATGCCGCTGAACGCCACGCTGGCCCTGACCCAGCAGATCGGTCCCTGGCGCAACACCCTGGAGGGCGAGTTCGTGGACGCCAAGGACGACATCTCCCAGGTGCGCAACGAGATGCAGACCGACGGCTACGCGCTCGCCCATCTGCGCAGCCGCTACGAGAAGAAGTCCTGGAGCTTCGAGGTCGGTATCGAGAATCTGTTCGACCA
>JBAPYD010000512.1:0-5320 GCA_049284555.1 Chromatiaceae bacterium
ATGCGGGGGAGCGCGGGCTGCTCGGCGCTCGGGACTGAAGCCCAGTCGTCTCCTGAGGGTGTCGCTAAGGGTAGCCGGCGCGGTTCTGTCGCGGCGCAGGCCCGAGCGGGTCGTCCGCAAAACAACAGCTTGCCTGCTTCTCCCCTTACCCCAACCCCTCTCCCCGCTGGGGCGAGGGGCTTTTGCGTCACCCTCCTCTGGGGCGAGGGGCTTCTGCGACACCCTCCGATGGGGGTGAGGCGGCGCTGGGCCGGGTCCTCGGTTCTTTCCGCGTGCGCCGCTCCATGCCGCCCCGGTTCGCGAGGTTGGCGCCTCGATCCGCGGAGGGGGCCATCTCCTGTTCTTCGTCAGGTCGCCGGATCCCGTTCACCGGTCCGCGCCCTGCTTTTGTGCCCCCATACGCCCCGAGACGGACCCGTCGCACCATAAGGGTGCATTTCCCCGTTGGATGCGGCCCAGGACCGCGGGTTCAGATCGGAACGGAATGGCACATCTGTTGCTGGGGCTACGAGCGGGAGTCCGTATCCCGGGCTCCGATCCCCACCCATTCATCCTATCGCCACCGTCAGATTACGGAGTCCTTTTCATGCGGAAACGCACGCTCATCGAACGCCTGATTCTGGGATCCGGTTTGTCCTTGGGTCTGTCCCTCGCCCTCGGCGCTCAGGCCGAGGACACCATCAAGGTCGGGGTCCTGCACTCACTCTCCGGCACCATGGCCATCAGCGAGACGACTCTGAAGGACACCATGCTGATGTTGGTGGATCAGCAGAACGAGAAGGGCGGTCTCCTGGGCAAGAAGCTGGAGGCCGTCGTGGTGGACCCGGCCTCGGACTGGCCCCTGTTCGCGGAGAAGGCCCGGGAGCTGCTCACGAAGGACAAGGTCGCCGCGGTCTTCGGGTGCTGGACCTCGGTCTCCCGAAAGTCGGTCCTGCCGGTGTTCGAGGAGCTCAACGGGCTCCTCTTCTATCCGGTCCAGTACGAGGGCGAGGAGTCCTCCAAGAATGTCTTCTACACGGGTGCCGCGCCCAACCAGCAGGCCATTCCCGCGGTGGACTACCTGATGAACGACCTGGGCGTCGAGCGTTGGGTGCTGGCGGGAACGGATTATGTCTATCCACGCACCACCAACAAGATCCTCGAGGCCTATCTCAAGCAGAAGGGTGTGGCGGATGCGGACATCATGATCAACTACACGCCCTTCGGTCACTCCGACTGGCAGTCCATCGTGGCCGACATCAAGAAGTTCGGCTCTGCCGGAAAGAAGACGGCCGTGGTCTCCACGATCAACGGTGACGCGAACGTGCCCTTCTACAAGGAGCTGGGAAACCAGGGCGTGTCCGCGGAGTCGATCCCGGTGGTCGCCTTCTCCGTGGGTGAGGAGGAGCTCTCCGGCATCGACACCAAGCCCCTGGTGGGACATCTCGCCGCCTGGAACTACTTCCAGAGCGTCGACACCCCGGAGAACGCCACCTTCATCGATCAGTGGCACGAGTTCACCAACAATCCCAAGCGGGTGACCAACGACCCCATGGAGGCCCACTACCTCGGCTTCAACCTGTGGGTCCAGGCGGTGGAGAAGGCGGGGACCACGGACCCGGACAAGGTCGGTGCCGCGATCATCGGGCTCGAGACACCCAACCTCACGGGCGGCACGGCCAAGATGCTGCCCAACCATCACATCACCAAGCCCGTGCTGATCGGGGAGATCCAGGACGACGGTCAGTTCGCGGTGGTCTGGGAGACCGAGGGCACCGTCCCCGGCGATGCCTGGTCCGACTATCTGGAAGGCTCCAAGGACCTGGAGGCGGACTGGACGCCACCCATCAGCTGCGGAAACTACAACGTCAAGACCAAGACCTGCCTGGGCTCCCAGGCCAATTAGCGTCATCGGTCGCCAGGCCAGTCCCCGCCCGCTCGATACCGGTCGGGCGGGGGCGGCCCGGCACGGTTGGGCAATTCGATCCCACGTTCGGCAGCGCAGATCCCTGAGACCATGAACCCGGTCCCGTCCCGCACCAGTCCCGGATGGGCGTGGCTGCTCGTCGCCTCCTTGTTCCTCG
Organism: Chromatiaceae bacterium; assembly: GCA_049284555.1. Lineage (GTDB taxonomy): Bacteria > Pseudomonadota > Gammaproteobacteria > Chromatiales > Chromatiaceae > Thiodictyon. The sequence goes on from JBAPYD010000512.1 coordinate 2,064, forward strand.
CGCTTGGGTCAACCGGCGTGACGGCCCAGGACCAGACGTTCGAGTCCGCCGTCGCGCGCCTCGCCGAGCGCTCGTTTCCAGTGAAGCAGGAGGCCCTGGAACGGATCGCCGCCAGCGGCGACCCCCGGGCCCTCACCGTCCTCAGGGCGCTGCGGGACGGCGACCTCCAGATCCGCGCCGAGGACCAGCGGATCCTGATCGCCCGTCCGCTCGGGTCCGGCTTCCAGCTCAACGATCCCTTGACCGGCGAGTCGCTGGGGCAGACCGAGCGGCGCGCGGTCAAGAAGATCACCATCAACAACGCGATGCGCTCGGCCTTGCGGATGGGCATCGCTGCCCTGACCCTCGGAAGCCCGGACCCCGCGATCCGACTTTCGGCAGCGCTCGAGATGGTCGGCACCACCGATGCGGAGGCAACGCAGGCCCTGCGGGCCCGGCTGGAGGTGGAGGATGACCCCGAGGTTCGGGAGGCCCTGACCCTCGCCCTGGGGGTCGCCGATCTGGGTGCCGAGGACCCGGAGGCGCGCCTGGCCGCCGTGGGGGATCTGGCGGACCGTCTCGACCCCCGGGCGCGGAACGCCCTGGTCGGTCTCCTGGCCTCCGAGCCGGATCCCAGGGTCAAATCCGCCGCCGAGCGCGCCCTCTCGGGGATCGACGGCCGGCTTGCCTGGTACAGCCGGGCCGAGACCCTCTTCTTCGGGCTCAGCCTGGGCTCGGTGCTGGTGCTGGCGGCCATCGGACTGGCCATCACCTTCGGGGTCATGGGGGTCATCAACATGGCCCACGGGGAGCTGATCATGATCGGGGCCTACACGACCTACCTGATCCAGCAGGCGATGCCGGGGCTCATCGACTACTCGCTCATCGTCGCCATCCCGGCCGCCTTCCTGGTCTCCGGCCTCTTTGGCGTGGCCATCGAGCGGACCGTGATCCGCTACCTCTACGGGCGCCCCCTGGAGACGCTGCTGGCCACCTTCGGCATCAGCCTGATCCTTCAGCAGCTCGTGCGCACCACGATCTCGGCCCAGAACGTGGCGGTGCAGAACCCCAGCTGGATGAGCGGGTCCCTGGCGATCAACCCCGCCCTGTCCTTGACCTACAACCGGCTCTACATCCTGGTTTTCGCACTCCTGGTCTTCGCGGTCCTGCTGGTCATTCTGAGGCGCACCACCTTGGGGCTCCAGGTGCGGGCGGTGTCCCAGCATCGGGCCATGGCAAGGGCGATGGGGGTGCGCTCGGCGCGGGTGGATGCGCTCACCTTCGGGTTGGGGGCCGGTATCGCGGGGGTCGCGGGGGTCGCCCTCTCCCAGCTCACCAACGTGGGGCCCAACATGGGGCAGGCCTACATCATCGACTCGTTCATGGTCGTGGTCTTCGGCGGGGTCGGGAACCTCTGGGGGACACTCATCGGCGGCATGACCCTGGGCGTCGCCAACAAGTTCATGGAGCCCTGGGCCGGTGCCGTGCTGGCAAAGATCCTGGTGCTCGTCTTCATCATCCTCTTCATCCAGAAGCGCCCCCGCGGACTCTTCCCCCAACGCGGGCGCGCGGCCGAGGGCTGAGGCGGCGATGAGAAAGAAGATGGGTCCGCGAATGAACGCGAATGAACGCGAAGTTAAGAGCGTGATTGCTGCAGGCACGCGAACGTGCAATGGCACTGAGTGGCTGTTCGACCGATGTGCCTCGCGGGATCTATATCCGGGTCTCGTCAGCTCTTCGCCCTGCCATCAGCTGTGTAGCTGGCCAGGCTCGAAACCCTCGCGACTCGCCACTCGCTACTCGCCACTTTCTTCCCCTATTCGCGTTCATTCGCGTTCATTCGCGGACAAGATTTCTTTTCCCCAGCCTAGGCGGGCAGTCTCATGGGCTTAGTGAAGGTCCTACGCGGCGACACCGGCGGGCAGGTCATGCTCGCCGTGCTGTTGGTCGTGGCGGTGGTGGTGCCGGTGCTCAACCTCGCGGTGCCGGAATCGAGCCCCTGGCACGTCTCCACCTACACGGTGACCCTGCTCGGCAAGTATCTGACCTACGCCCTGCTGGCGCTGGCGGTGGACCTGGTCTGGGGGTATCTGGGGATTCTGAGCCTGGGCCATGGGGCCTTCTTCGCCCTGGGCGGCTATGCCATGGGCATGTACCTGATGCGCCAGATCGGGGACCGCGGGGTCTATGGCGACCCGGTCCTGCCGGACTTCATGGTCTTCCTCAACTGGCAGGAGCTGCCCTGGTTTTGGCACGGCTTCGACCTGTTCTGGTTCGCGGCCCTGATGGCCATCCTGGTCCCGGGTGTGCTCGCCTTCGTCTTCGGCTATCTGGCGTTCCGCTCCCGCGTCACCGGCGTCTATCTCTCCATCATCACCCAGGCCCTCACCTTTGCGTTGATGCTCGCCTTCTTCCGCAACGAGATGGGCTTTGGCGGGAACAACGGGCTCACCGACTTCAAGGACCTGCTGGGCTTCGACCTTCAGGCGGGGAGCACCCGGGCCGGACTCTTCGTGGCCTCGGCCCTGGCCCTGGCCCTGGGCTATCTTGCCTGCCGGTTCATCGTGACCTCGCGACTCGGCCGGGTGGCGGTGGCCATCCGGGACGCGGAGGCCCGGGCCCGCTTCATCGGCTACCGGGTGGACTGGGTCAAGGCGGCCATCTTCACCTTCTCGGCAATGCTCGCGGGGGTCGCCGGGGCCCTCTATGTCCCCCAGGTGGGGATTATCAACCCGGGTGAGTTCTCTCCCCTGAACTCCATCGAGCTGGTGATCTGGGTGGCGGTCGGGGGGCGCGCGACCCTCTATGGGGCCGTGGTGGGGGCGCTCCTGGTCAACTACGGAAAGAGCACCTTCACGGGCCTCTTCCCCGAGGCCTGGCTCTTCGCCCTGGGCGGGCTCTTCGTCCTGGTCACCCTGTTCCTGCCCCGCGGCATCGCCGGGCTCCTGGCCCTGCGGAGGGCCGGCTGATGGGCGGGCAGGTCGAGCGCTGGCAATATCTGAATCCCGGGAAGACCCTCGCCGAGACCCTGGACATCTCCCACACGACCCTCCTCTACGTGGAGGGGGTGACGGTGAGCTTCGACGGCTTTCGGGCCCTCGACGACCTGTCCTTCTACGTGGATCTGGGGGAGCTTCGCTGCGTGATCGGACCCAACGGGGCCGGCAAGACCACGATGATGGACGTGATCACCGGCAAGACCCGGCCCGACACCGGCTACTGCTTCTTCGGCCAGAAGATCAACCTCCTGGAGCTGGACGAGCCCCAGATCGCCCAGG
>JBAPYD010000513.1:0-2046 GCA_049284555.1 Chromatiaceae bacterium
GGCTCGAGCATCGCTAGCCCAACACGGCTTGCCTGTCCCCAGGGAAACCGCCCTGGAACGGCTCCCGAGGGAGCAAGGCGGCGAGGCCTTGCGCCGTCTAGACCCCGCCCGAGTGGACCGTCTCGTAGTAGAGCTTCTCCAGCTCGGACTTGTGCTGGGTCTCCTCGTTCGCCAGGAACTCGAAGAGCTCCTTGATGGGCCCGGGATCCGTGCTCCCGGCCAGGGACCTGTAGTGCTCCATGGCGAGGTGCTCACGCCCCATCGCATATTGCAGCACGGCCTGATCGTCGGGCTTGGGGCCCAGATCCGGCAGGTGGACGGCGTCCGAGAACTTGGTGTTGGTCGCCGGGGTGCGGACCTCCGCCTTGATCTGCTCGGCAATGTCCGCCCTGGCGGCGAGCGCGCTCAGGAGATCATAGTGACGCTGCTCCTCGGTGGCCAGCTCCTCCGCCAGCCAGCGGATGTTCTTGCTGACCTTTGGGGTCAGATCGCGGTAGAAATTCCGGGCGGCCTCCTCGAAGGAGCAGGCCACGGCCAGGATCTCCTTCAGGGAGGTCTTGGACTTGATCCGCTCGTAGCTGCCCTTTTGACCCTCGATGTTGCTCTGCTGGCCTTCGTTCATGCGGCCTTCTCCCGGACGGATAGGTACTCGTTGATACTCGCCGCGACGCGATGTCCATCGGCGACCGCGGAGACCACGTCGGGTCCCCGCACCATGTCACCCGCGGCCCACAGCCAATCCAGATTGGTGCGGCCATTCTCGTCCACCTTGAGGCGGCCGCGGTTCCACTCCAGGGACTCCTTCAGCTCCTCTCCCAGGAGATCCACGTCCGCCGCCTGGCCGATGGCCTCGACCACCATCTCACCGGGATGGATCTGCTCGTCGCTCTCGTCGTAGGTGGGTGCGAAGCGCCCCTGCTCGTCGAAGATGGAGAGCACCCGCCAGGTCCTCAACCCCTTGGCCTTGGTCTTGTCCACCAGGATCTCCTTGGGGCCCCGGGCATCCAGGATCTGGATGCCCTCCTCCAGGGACTCCTTGATCTCGTCCGGGTCCGCCAGGAAGTGATCCAGGTCCTCGAGCGCCGTCAGGGTGACCTGGACGTCACCGTACTTCTGCTTCTGCAAACGCGCAAGGGTACGGGCGATGTCCATGGCCACGTTGCCGCCGCCGATGACTACCGCCGAGCGGGGGACCGTGATCTTGACCCCGGCGGCCACGTCCCGCAGCAGGTCCACGGCCCGGGCCACCTTCTTGTGGTCCGCGCCCGGCACGCGGGTGGAACGGCCCATCCAGAGTCCGATGGTCAGGACCACGGCGTCGTGCTCCGACTGGAGCTGCTGCATCGTGACGTCCTTGCCGACGCGGGTGCCGAATTGAATCCGCACCCCGAGGGAGGTGATGACGTCCACGTCCCGGTCCAGCATCGCCGCCGGCAGCCGGTAGTAGGGGATGCCGTAGCGGGTCATGCCGCCGGCCTCGGCCTGGGCCTCGAAGACCGTCACCTCATGACCCTCTTTGACCAGGTCGTAGGCGGCCGTCAGCCCGGCGGGACCGGCCCCGACGATGGCCACCCGCTTTCCGGTCACGAACTTGGCCTTGCCCTCGGCGGCAATGGCCTTGACCCGCTCTGGGTCCACTGCGTCCATGGCGTAGCGCTTGAGCCAGCGGATGGCGATGGGGGTGCCGCGGTGGCCAACCGAGCAGGCGGTCTCGCAGCGGTGGGTGCAGACCCGGCCGCAGGTATGGGCGAAGGGGTTGGTGCGATAGATCTCCCGCACCGCACCCTCCAGGTCCCCCTTCCAGATGGCACGGATGTACTCGGGGGCGTGCATGTGGGTCGGGCAGGCGTCGTGGCACATGCCGCACTGGACGCAGCGGGAGGCCTCGATGATGGCCTGGTTGGGGTCGTAGCCGGCGACGATCTCGTCGAAGTTGTCGATGCGGGTCTCGGGGACCGCCTCCGCCATGGGCTGGCGCTCCAGGGCCACCAGGTCCGCATCCTCCGACTTGGCCCAGCCCTTGGGATAGGGGGTGCCATGGATGCC
>JBAPYD010000514.1:0-2260 GCA_049284555.1 Chromatiaceae bacterium
CCTTAGCACTCTGGCGACGAACAGATGTCTTAAACTCGCGGTTCAAGCACCGGGGCCCTCGGCCCGGTCCCAGATGATCAGGAGTCCAACGATGTGTGAAACCTGCGGCTGCAATATCACCCCGGGCAACGAGCATCTCGTCCAGGGTGACGGCAAGCTCGCTCGCACCGAGGACGGCCGGGCCGCGGTGACGGTCCTCAAGAGCCTGCTCTCGGAAAACGACCACCAGGCGGCCCACAATCGGGAGCACTTCGACCGACAAGGCGTTCTGGCCCTCAACCTGATGTCCTCGCCTGGGGCGGGCAAGACCAGCCTGCTCGAGGCAACCATCGAGGCCCTGGCCGGGACGCTCCGCATCGCGGTCATCGAGGGGGACCTGGAGACCGAGAACGATGCCCAGCGCATCCGCGCCAAGGGGGTGCCCGCGGTCCAGATCGCCACCGGCAGCGCCTGTCATCTGGACGCCCACATGGTCCACGAGGCCCTGCACCGGCTGGATCTCAACGGCGTGGACCTCCTGTTCATCGAGAACGTCGGCAATTTGGTGTGCCCGGCGAGCTTCGACCTGGGCCAGCACCGCAACGTCACGCTCCTCTCGGTGCCCGAGGGTGACGACAAGCCCGCCAAGTATCCCGTGATGTTTCGAACGGCGGATCTGGTTCTGTGCACCAAATCCGACCTCCTGCCGGTCCTGCCGGAGTTCCAGCCCCAACGCGCGGAGCGCTATCTGCGAGAGCTGGCGAGCGCCGCGCCCTTCGAAACGGTCTCCGTCCGGGGCGATGGCGGCCTCGAGCCCTGGCTCCATTGGCTCCAGCAGGAGCTGGTTGCCCACCATGCGCGCGTGGAGCTGGGCCGCAGCATCCGCCCGGCCATCCAGCCCGACGGGGTCCGACTCCACGGGGAGCAAGCGGACGCGGCCCCATCCGGGCACCACCACCATCATCACGGACATGCGGAGGTTCATGCCCACCACCACGGGGCAGGGCACCATCACGACTAGCCACCGAAGACGCCGGCCCCCGGCGTAATTGACCGCCCGTCCCGATGGGTGTAAGAAAGGGCGCGATGTGGGGCGCCCCATTCAGGCGCTTCCGTGCAGCTCTGCACAGCGCAAGTCACAGAGAGATATCGAAACCCAAATAGGAGGAAGTCGCCAGTGTCCCTGATGCCCGTCAAGATCCTATCCATCGCGTCCCTGGCCGCCGTCGTCGGCTTCACGGGCTACGTGCCTCCCGCCCAGGCCATCAATTTCGGTGACATGATGAACCCAAGCCGCTGGATGGGCGGCGGCAAGAACCGAGACCGTTACGACGACTACTACGACGACTACGGTCCCTACGGAGGCCCCTGGGGAGGTCCCTATGGCGGCGGACCCTATGGCGGACCCTATGGCGCCCCGTACGGCGGGTATGGGGCCCCGGGATACGGGTACGGGGCGCCGGGCTATGCGGCTCCACCGGCGGTGGCACCGGCCGCGCCCGCCGCGCCAAGCCAGTCGGGATCGAGCAGCAAGAGCGAGATCGATGCCCTGAAGCGTCGCATCGAGGAGCTCGAGGCCACCCAGAAGACCCAGCCGGCGCCCACGGCGGATTGGCCCTCCGCCCCCGCCTTCCGGCCGATGAACCAGTACTGAGGGCGGCGCCGGAAGGTCGATAGGAACCGGACCCCGCGCCCCCCGCGGGGTCTTTTCTTCTGCAAGCCCAGAAGGTTGGACGGGCGAGGGCACTCCTGGGGCGCACGAGGCCCGGAGCCACCGCTGACGGTCGGCCGCCCGTTCGCTCCGTCGAAGTCACTCATCCCCGAGGTCAAGACTCCATGCGAATCCCCAAGCTGGTGCTCCCAGGACTTCTCGTCGCGGCCGTCCTCGGTGTCGGGCCGTTCCCCGACCCGGTCGCCGCGGAGGGGGGCTATGCCGTTTACGAGAGCGATGCGACCTTCGACGACGTCCTGGAGGCCGTCAAGCTCGCCATCGAGGAGCGGGGCATGTACATCAACAACGTGATGCACATGGGGGAGATGCTCGAGCGAACCGGCAAGGACCTGGGGATGGAGACACCCATCTACGGGCGCGCCGAGTCCATCGAGTTCTGCAGCGCCGTCCTGTCCCGGGAGATGACCAGCGAGGAGCCCGCGCGCATCGTCAACTGCCCCTTCATCATCAGCGTCTACACGCTCCCCGGTCGGGAGGGAACCACCTTCATCGCCCATCGCGAGATCCCGAGGGATCAGGTCGAGGGCAGCACCGTGATGGCGAAGGTCG
>JBAPYD010000515.1:0-3455 GCA_049284555.1 Chromatiaceae bacterium
GCCCCTGACGGGCCTCGGAGAGCCAGGCGCGGGTCTCGGCGAGGCCCGTGGCGAGCCCATCGGGGGACGGCGCCCGGCTCAGGTCTTCCAGCCGTGTCGCCACCTGCTCGAGCAGGGCATTGGCCGCGCTGAGCGCGGAGAGCCGCTCCACCAGCACCTCGCTCAGGCGCTTGAGGCGGGAGACCAGGACCTGGGGGCTCGGCAGCACCGCGTCCGCGTCATAGCTCTTGGGCAGGGCCTCGGACTTGATCCGCTCCACCCGCTCCAGGGCCTCGTCGTTGCTGAGCGAGACCTCGGGGTAGAGCCGAAGGAGGTCCTGGGCGGCCACCGACCCCTCGAAGGTCTCGATGTCGCCCCGGCGGATGCGCCGTTGCAGCTCTGCGCGGGTCACTCCCGCGAGCCGGGCGGCGCGGGACAGGCTGAGGTAGGTCATGGCTTCCTGGTTCTCCGAAAAGGCTTCCGGCGGCTTGGAAAGCGATGCTGGGGGACCATCTGGCTCCGAAGGGCACGAGCCAGCGGAGGCACGATAGAGCATGAGCCCATCGGACGCAAAGGGGGCCCTGGCGCGGCTGATCCCGGTTGCGGCCGAACCCCGCGTTGTCCGGGGGTCTACGATCCAGCACGATCCTGTTCGAGCGGGTCCGCGCCCTCCGGGAAGACCTGGCGTTCCGCAAGGATTCGTCGGCAGGCGGCCGCTGGAGACCTTGTTTCTCCGTCGCAGGATGGTTGGAATGTTCCTGCTGTGCCGGCGCCTCCGGGCCCGAATCCACGTGCCGACCCTGGTCGCCGGTCTGGATGCGTCAGCCCAACGCCCCTACACCAGTTCAAACACGCGGAGGACCAGAGTCCAATGGACGAGCAGACCCGAATCGAGCTCGAGGCCGCGGCCTTCCGCGGCCTGGTGGAGCACCTGCGGCGGCGCACCGATGTGCAGAACATCGATCTCATGAACCTGGCGGGCTTCTGTCGCAACTGCTTGAGCAAGTGGTATCTCGCCGCGGCCCAGGAGCGTGGGGTCGAGATGGACTACGAGACCGCCCGGGAGGCGGTCTACGGCATGCCCTATGCCGAATGGAAGGGGCTGCACCAGCGGGAGGCCAGCCCCGAGCAGCAGCGGCGCTTCGAGGAGACCATGCCCCTGCACGCCTTCGTGAGTGGGCACCAGAAGGGCTGAGAGGGAGCGCGGCCCAGGGAGATGCCCATCCCGACCGCACCGTGGATACGGTCACCGTAAGGGTGTCGGCGTGGCCGGCCTGCCAGCCCCTGCCCGCTGCGGACGGCAGCCCCGGGCTCGCTCCGAGTCCACTGGTCGTCACGCGGATGGGCTAGGGCTCGTCGGGATCCGGCTCGATCCGGTGCCGCGGCAGAGCCCCTCGGCGCGGCTGAGCCAAGCCTGAGAAAGCGTTGCTAATTCTCAGATTTGGCTTGGAAATTGCGCTTGGCACGTGCTATCTTGAGGGTACTCCCAGGGCGGGGGGCCCGGGACCATCTCGGCGAAACACTGAGTTGAAGCGACTGCTCCGTATCCTGGTGTCGACGACCGCGGCGTTGCTGTGTGTCGTCACCCAAACCGTCCCGGCCGCCCAGGGCGTCGTACAGGATGTCCGGGTCTCCGCCGCCCCGGGAGAGACCCGTCTGGAACTCTCTATGGATGGGGCCCTCAGTCACCGGATCTTCACCCTGTCTGACCCGGACCGGGTGGTGCTGGATATCTCCGACGCCCGGCTGGCTGGCAAGCTGCCCCCGGCGGACCCCGCGGATCCCATCCTGGTGGGCCTGCGCAGCGGTGTGCGGGACCACGGTGAGCTGCGCATCGTCCTGGACCTCAAGCAGCCGGTGCGGGTCAAGAGCTTCCCCTTGGGTCCAGAGGAAGGGGAGGGGCACCGTCTCATGCTCGAGCTGATCCCCAAGGGGCAGGGCCCCCAGAAGCGGGGGGGGGCGGCCCCGGTCCCGGCTCGCGGCCGCTCGGCCCCGGCGCGTCCGGTGGTGGTGGCAATCGATGCGGGTCATGGGGGAAAGGACCCTGGGGCCGTGGGCAGCCGCGGAACCAGGGAGAAGGATGTGACCCTGGCCATCGCCCGGCGCCTGGCGGTCCTGGTCGACAAGGAGCCGGGGATGCGTCCGATCATGACTCGCGACTCGGATACCTTCGTGCACCTTCGCCAGCGAATTGAGAGGGCGCGGAAGGCCAAGGCCGACCTCTTCATTTCGATCCACGCGGATGCCTTCAGCAGCCCTGACGCGCGGGGTTCCTCCGTATTCACCCTCTCGGAGCGGGGGGCCACCAGCGAGGCCGCCAAATGGCTCGCGGATCGGGAGAACAGCGCCGACCTGATCGGCGGGGTCGATCTGAAGACGAGCGATGATGTGCTCGCCAACGTGCTGCTCAACATGTCCCAGAACGCGACCCTGGAGCACAGCGGCGAGGCGGCCGGGGCCGTGCTGCGCAACCTGAGTCGGCTCGGGAGCACCCACAAAGCCCAGGTCCAGAAGGCCGGCTTCGTGGTGCTCAAGTCCCCGGACATCCCGTCGGTGCTGGTCGAGACCGCCTTCATCAGCAACCCGGACGAGGAGGCGCGGCTGACCTCGCCCGCCCACCAGAAGCGGCTTGCCGAGGCCATCCTGGCCGGGATTAAGGCCTATTTCCGCAAGTACCCACCACCGGGCTCGACGGACGCCTCGGCATCGGGCGGGCGTACCCATGTCATCCAGCCGGGAGATACCCTGAGCGGTATCGCCAAGCAGTACCAGGTGAGCCTGTCGGCGCTGCGGGGGGCCAACCGCGTGGAGGGGGATCACATCCAGGTCGGCCAGGTGCTGAACATCCCCGGGGGCGGCTAGCCCCGTGTCCGGGCACCCTCTCGGCGCCTCGCGGGCGCCCGACCCCGAGGGCCGGTCCATCCGTGTCCTGCCGGTCCACCTGGTCAACCAGATCGCCGCCGGCGAGGTCGTGGAGCGCCCCGCCTCGGTGGCCAAGGAGCTGATCGAGAACAGCCTGGATGCGGGCTGCACCCGGGTGGAGATCGATCTGGAGCAGGGGGGGATCAAGCGTCTGCGGGTGCGCGACGACGGGGTGGGGATCCCGGGGGATCAGCTGGTGCTGGCCCTCTCGCCCCATGCCACCAGCAAGGTCGCCGAGCTCTCGGATCTGGAGGCGGTGGCGACCCTCGGCTTCCGGGGCGAGGCCCTGCCCAGCATCGCCTCCGTGAGCCGCCTGACCCTGGTCTCCCGGGTCGAGGGGGCTGCGACCGGGTTCGAGATCACCGCGGGTGCCGAAGGGCGGCCGGGGGCCCCGATCCCCGCGGCCCATCCCAGGGGTACCACGGTCGACGTCCGCGACCTCTTCTACAACACCCCGGCCCGCCGCAAGTTCCTGCGAACGGAGAAGACCGAGCTCGGCCATCTGGACCAGGTGGTGCGGCGTATCGCCCTGGCCCGGCCAGAGCTGAGTCTGG
>JBAPYD010000516.1:0-6043 GCA_049284555.1 Chromatiaceae bacterium
GGGAGCCGTAGCCCCCGTGCTCCACCAGCACCGCCACCGCCAGGGCGGGGTTCGCGGCGGGCGCGAAGCCGATGAACCAGCTGTGCGCCGGGCCTTGCGGGTTCTCCGCCGTTCCGGTCTTGCCCGCGATCGCGAGCCCGGGGGTGTCGATGCCGCGCCCGGTCCCCTCGGTCACCACGCGCCGCATCATCAGGGTCAGACTCTCTGCGGTGTCGGGGGACATCAGGGTTCCGATGGCCTCCGGTGGATCGTCGGCGATGAGGCGGGGCCCCATGGCCACCCCCCCGTTGGCCACAGCCGCCGCGATCAGGGCCATGTGGCCGGGCGTGACCAGGATCCGCCCCTGACCGATGGAGGCCTGGGCGAGACCATAGAGATCGGAGTGCTTGATGCGGGGGATGCGTCCCGTGCGCAGGGACGCGGACGGGCTCGCTCCCGGGTAGAGCCCGATTTGGCGGTCGAACAGCAGACGCTCCCCGATGGAGGCGAGCGCGTCGTGTCCGTAGCGTACCCCGAGCTGGGCGAAGAAGACGTTGGAGGATCGGCTGAAGGCGCCGCTCAGGCTCAGCCGTCCATGGCCATCCCAGCCACGCCCGGATTCGCGCGCGGAATAGAACTCGTGATCGCGGATCGGAGGGTAGTGGCGCGAGGTCGTGTATCCGCCGGATGGGCAATCGATGGTGCCGGTGAAGCCCGACTCCAGGGCCAGGGCGGCCATGACGACCTTGAAGACCGAGCCCGGGGGATAGAGCCCCTGGGTCGCTCGATTCAGCAGGGGGTTGCCCTCCGATGGCCTCTGGAACAGGCCGGGCCCGATTCGGTTCGGGTCGAAGGAGGGGCTGCTCACGAGGGCCAGCACCGCGCCGTCCCGGGGGCGCAGCACCATCACGGCCCCCCGTCGCGCCCCGAGCCCCTGGAGCGCGATTGCCTGAAGCCGCGCATCCAGGGTCAGCACCAGGTCCTGCCCGCGCGGGCGCTTGTCGCCGACCACCAACTGGCGTCCCAGCTCGCCCCAGGACGCCAGCTGCTCGGGGTCGGCCCCGTTGAGGCGGGCATTGGCCGCCGCCTCGGCCCCGGTGGTCCCGTATCTCGGGTGGCTATAGCCGACCGCATGGGCGAAGGCCGGACCATGGGGGTAGACGCGAAGGACCTCTCCCGCCCGCTCCTGGCTGTAGGCCAGCACCTCCCCGTTCCGGTCCAGGATGCGCCCCCGGCGGATACGGTGGGCCGGGTTGAACTCGCGCCGATCATGGGACTGCATGAAGGCCACGAACTGGGGTCGAAAGAGCCCCGTGAGCTGCCAGGTCGCCTGGTGCAACAGCACGGCGGCGAACAGCAGGACCAGCAGGAACAGGGGAGGGGACAGGTTGGGGAGCGAGGGACGCCGCTTACTGCCCCGGGCCCCCGAGCCGAGGCCGTAGGCCAGCTGGACGGTCCCCTTGAGGATCAGCAGGGCGGCGAGGAACAGGCCCAGGTGCAGCACCAGCCGCAGGGCGGGCCAGGCGGGAGAGCTCACCAGGGCATCGAAGAGCTGCAGTGGGGTCGTCTCGGTCACCCTTGCTCGAGAAATGGATCGTCCGGCATTGGATCGGGGGTCTCTCCCGATGCGATGCCGCGGTGCCGCGGCGGTCTCAGCGCCCGGCGATGCCCTTGGTCCCCGTGTAGACGCGCATGATCCTGAACGGCGGCTCGGCCCCCTCGACCCCGCCGTTAAGGGGCGGGGCGCGGTGCAGCTGGTTGACCGCGATGTAGAGCCAGCCGGGCTCGCCGAAGCTCAGGGCGTCGGGCCAGAGCAGGCGCTCGTCCTGCACCAGGGTCTCCAGCGTGCCGTCAGCGCGCAGGACCGTGATGGCATTCTCTCCGAGGTCCGTAAAGTAGTGGTTGCCCTCCGCGTCGGTGGAGGCGCCGTCGGAGAGGGGCTTGGTCCCGGCGACCTCGATGGCCGCGGCGATCGCCTCGTCGCTCGCGGCGTCCCGGAGCAGGCGGGCGGGGACCCGGTACCAGGTCTTGCCGTTCATGGCTCCGAAGAACAGGGTCTCCCCGTCGGCGGACAGGGTGATGGGGTTGACCGCGATGCGCGCGGGCTTGAAGGCCCCGTCCTCCCCCGGCGTCCCGATCACCCGCCCCTCCACCACCAGATCCATGTCCTCCGCCTGGAGCGCGGGCGAGGCGCTGAAGCGTCGGGAGCTGCCCCCCTTCAGGTCCACCACCACCAGCGCCGGCTCATGACCGCCGCCGACGTCGGCCAGGTAGACGAAGCCGCGCTCATCGTCCACCGCCAGGTCGTTGAGGAAGCTCCCGACGGGCCCGGTCTCGGGCGGGAAGTCGTAGCGGAAGGCGAGGCCCCCGTCGGTGAGTGAAAAGGCCAGGAGCTTCGGCGTCTGGGGTGGATCGCCGAGCCCGTTGTCGATGACCCAGAGCCTGTCTTTACGGTCGATCGCGATGCCCAGGGGACTGTTGAGCACATCGGCCGCCGAGCCGAAGGGCCCGTTCCATGCCTCGTCCGGCCAGGGTCGGTAGCTGCTCGGACCGGTGATCTCGATCAGCCGCGCGTCCGCCGGCCGGAACTGATGCACCGTGGCGAAGACCCGGCCCTCCGCGGTCACCGCCAGATTGCCGGGGTTGATCGGGAGGGCCGCCACCTCCTCCAGGGCACCGGGGAGCATCTGCTCGTCGGCCAGGGCCGGGGGCAGCCCGGGGCCGAGGATGAGGGCGGCCAGCACGGCTAGAGCGGGGATTGCACGCGTCATGGTGAGCTCCCGGGCGTTCGGAGGCGACTCGGCTGCAATCCTAACAGAGAGCGACACGCGTCTTTCAGCGGGCGCGGTGAAATTGGGCGCCGCATCTGGGGGAGCGTGAGCCGGCTTCCTACCGGCCGCCGAGCGAAGCAGTGGTCATGCGAAGGCAGGGCCCCTACCAGATGCGTGCCACCCCGTACTGGTCGAATGAGGCATCGACTGATACCAACGACAAAAGCTCCTGCTGGGCCTGCACCACGAGGAGTCGATCGAAAGGATCGCGGTGATGCAGCGGCAGGGATTCGACTGCGGTCACGTGGTCAATGCTAAGGGGCAGGAGCTTGATGGCGTTGGCCGGAAGCTGCTCCTGGATGTACCGCTTCACCGGGACGGCCAGCTTCAGCTTTCCGATCGCGGCCTTAATGGCCATCTCCCAGGCCGAAACGAAGCTCACGTAACATTCATTCTGCTCGTCGGCGATCAGTCGTCTCGCTTCGGGCGACAGTTGCTCCGAATCCTCCACCCACCAAAGCAGGACATGGGTGTCGAGGAGGAGGCGCATCAGATGTAATCCTCGAAGCCTTCCGGGGTGGCATCAAAGTCGGGCGCCATCCAGATGAGTTGCCCCTTTCCAGAACCCGGGTGTCGGGGCCCGCTGGCAGCCTGGACCGGCACGAGCCGGACGAGCGGGGTGTTGTCTCGGGCGATGACGACCTCTTCCCCTGCGATGGCGCGGCGCGTGAGCTCCGAGAGCTGAGCCTTGGCCTCGGCGATGTTGTATTGGCTCAACGGTCTCTCCAGTGCTTAGCGAAGGTGTGTTGGTCATTTTAATTGACCATCTGTCGGCTGTCACCGTAAGCCGCGGGACCGCTCGCGGCGCTGGGCTTGGGTAAAGAGCGCCCGCACGCGGTCTTTTTCGGCCCGAACGGCGTCGGAGCCGCCGGCCTGTCGGCCAGGTACCGGAAGCCCCGGCGACGGCAGGATGCCAACGGTGCGGAAGGGCGATCGAGTAGCGACCTCGAAGTGGGATCCTCCTCGGCTCCCGGGGCCTTGACTGCCACCCCGGACACGCCTACTTTCCATCAAGCACCGGGCCGTTATGGGTGGGCTTCCTGGCCCCCGAGATGTCTGGCACCTCGATTCCAGACACGGGACACGGACGAGCGATAACAACGATCGGCGCCTCGCGGGCGGGGCCCGCGAGGTGGCCGCAACCACCACACGAGGAGCCACGCCCATGACCCGTCGGCGCTCACCCGCCCTCGCCCTGTGTGCCCTTGTCCTGATCCCGGCCGTCCCCCCACTCTGGGCCACCGACTATCCGACCAGCGACTACCTCACCGGGAGCTGGGGCGGTGCCCGGGACCGCTGGAAGGCGGCCGGCTTCTCCTTCAACCTGTCCTACGCCTCGGAGCCGATGGTCAATGTCTCGGGCGGGGAGGTGCAGGGTGGGACCTACGCGGACAACATCGGGCTCGACCTGTTGTTCGACCTTGACCGGCTGCTCGGCATCCCCAAGACCAGCCTCCTGATCAAGGGCTCCAAGCGCGACGGACTCTCGGTCTCGGACGAGTTCATCGCACCGAGCGAGGGCGGGCTCGCCTTCCCGGTCCAGGAGATCTACGGGGGCCAGAACGTCAAGCTCGCCAATGTCCAATTCAATACACGCCTGCTCGGGGACCGACTCGATCTGGCCTACGGGCGCCTGATCGCCAACGACGACTTTCTGCGCTCCGACCTCTACTGCCAGTTCCTGAACAACTCCTTCTGCGGGAGCCCCAAGCCGGTCTTCTATCAGAACCCCTTTACCTTCTCGGCCTATCCGGTGGCGGCCTGGGGTGCGCGGGCCCGCTACGACACCCCGTCCCGGGCCTGGACGGTGCAGCTCGCGGTCTACGACGGCGACATCGAGGGCAAGCGCGGCGACCCGGCGAGCCGGAATCACAACAAGCACGGGACCAGCTGGGGCTGGGGCGACAACGGGGTCACCCTGGCGGGAGAGATTCACTACCACGTCAACCGCGACGCGGGGGACGCGCTCCCCGGCGTCTACAAGCTGGGCGGCTACTGGATGAACGGGGACTTCGCCGAGGTCTCCAGCACCACCGGTGCCACGACCCGCGGCAGCGCGATGGTCTGGCTCCTGGGCGAGCAGATGCTCTACCGGGCCGAGCCGGGCTCCGACCTGGGGCTCTGGGGCTTCGGCTCGGTGGTCTTCAGCTTCACGAACGAGACCAACCCCATGCCCTGGTACTTCAATGCTGGGCTGGTCTACCAGGGGCTCTTCCCGGGCCGCCCGAGGGACAAGACGGGACTGGCGATCACCAGCGGCTGGTTCGGGGACGAGATCAACGTGGCCCGCCGCGCCCAGGGGCTGGCCGAGAAGGACTACGAGGCCGTCATCGAGCTCAATCACGCCTTCGCGCTGGGACGCGGGATCACCGTGCAGCCGGACGTGCAGTACATCATCCGACCCGCCGCCACCGGCGACATCCCGAACGCCCTGGCCGTCGGGGCCAAGGTGGTCGTCAACTTCTGAAGCGGCAAGATCAAAAGGAGCGACGCCGTGTCCACAATCGAGCTCGGCTCACCGCTCGACGGGGTCATCATGCCCCTGGAGCAGGTCCCGGATCCGGTCTTCTCCCAGAGGCTGGTCGGCGACGGGCTGTCGATCGACCCCTTGAGCCAGGTCCTGACCGCCCCCTGCGCCGGGGTGGTCACCCAGCTCTTCCCCACCGGGCACGCCCTGACCCTGACCACCCCCGAGGGGGTGGACATCATGATGCACATCGGTCTGGACACGGTGAAGCTGAAGGGTCAGGGCTTCACCCCGAAGGTTGAGCAGGGCCAGCGGGTGGAGCCCGGGGCGGCGCTGATCGCCTTCGACGCCGACTACCTGGCGACCCACGCGAAGTCCCTGCTGACCCTGATGGTCGTCACCAACATGGATCTGGTTTCGGGGATCGAGGCCGGTAGCGGCCGCGTCCGGGCGGGGGAGGGACCGATCCTGACCCTGACCCTGGCCGAGGTGGCCGCCGAGGTGGCGGCAGCCGGGGGAAAGCGGGTCGTCTCCGACCCCATCCTGATCCCGAACCTCACGGGTCTGCACGCCCGCCCGGCCGCGGTCCTCGCCAACCTGGCCAAGCAGTTCAAGTCGAAGGTCAGCCTCCAGCGCGGGGAGGACCAGGCCAACGCCAAATCGGTGACCTCGATCATGGGGATCGAGATCAGCCACGGCGACAAGGTCCTCCTGATCGCGGAGGGCCCCGACGCCGAGGCCGCCCTCGCCGCGATCACCCCCGAGC
>JBAPYD010000517.1:0-3017 GCA_049284555.1 Chromatiaceae bacterium
CCTGGGCGACCAGCACCTCCGGGGCGGAGGCGCCGGCGGTCAGGCCCACCCGCGGGGCCCGCTCCAGCCACTCGAGGCGGATGTCGTCCGGTCCGTCGATCAGGTAGGCGGGACAGCCCTGCTTCTCGGCCAGCTCCCGCAGGCGGTTGGAGTTGGAGCTGTTGGGTGAGCCGACCACCAGCATCAGGTCGCAGCGGGCCGCCAGCGCCTTGACCGCGTCCTGGCGGTTCTGGGTCGCGTAGCAGATGTCGCTGCGCTTGGGGCCCTGGATCCGCGGAAATCGGGCCTGGAGGGCGGCGATGATCTCGGCCGTATCGTCCACCGAGAGGGTCGTCTGGGTGACATAGGCCAGATGATCGGGGTCCCGCACCGCGAGGCTCGCGACGTCCGCCACCGATTCCACCAGGTGGATCCGGCCCCCGTCGCCCCGGCACTGACCCATGGTCCCCTCCACCTCCGGGTGCCCCCGGTGACCGATCAGCACCAGCTCGTAGCCGCCCTTGCAGTGGCGCGCCACCTCCAGGTGCACCTTGGTGACCAGGGGGCAGGTGGCGTCGAACACCCGCAGGCGGCGGGCCTCCGCCTCCCGGCGCACCTGCTGGGCGACCCCGTGGGCGCTGAAGATGACGGTGGCGCCCTCCGGAACCTGGTGCAGCTCGTCGACGAAGATCGCACCCCGGCGCTTGAGGCTGTCCACGACGAATCGGTTGTGGACCACCTCGTGGCGCACGTAGATGGGGGCCCCGTAGAGCTCCAGCACCCGCTCCACGATCTCGATGGCGCGGTCCACGCCGGCACAGAAGCCCCGGGGGTTGGCAAGCAGGATGTCCATGGGACGCAGCATAGGAGATCGTGACGGGTCGCGATAGCGGGGCGGGCAGATCAACGCCCCTTGGAATCTGGGGTTCAGGCGACCGACAGCACCTGGATCCTCAGGGTGAGGGGGCGACCGGCGAAGGGATGGTTGAAGTCCACGCGCACCCGCTCGCCCGCCCGCTCCAGGACGACACCGCTGGTCTCGTGGCCGCCGGGCGTCTCGAAGGCGATCACCTGTCCGGGGATCGGGTCCAGATCGGGGGGGAACCCCGACAGGTCCATCCAATGCACGTTGTCGGGATCGTGGGGGCCGAAGAGCTCCGAGCCGTCCGCCAGAATGGTCTCGTCCGCCCCGGGGGTCAGGCCGGCGAGCACCGCCTCGACGCCCGGCGTCAGGGTTCCATCCCCGATGGTGCACTGGATAGGCTCAGACCCGAGGGTCGAGAGCGCCACGAATCCGTCCTGGAATCGGACCTCCAGATTCAATGAAACGGCGCGACCCTGGGCGATGGCCGGGATGGCTGACATGGGGCGGGGTGCGTTGGCGTTCGACCGGCCAGAGCAGATTCGAGACGGGACTCAAAGGCGACGCGGAGCGCCGCGCTGGTCGGTGGGCATCGTCCCGAGCCCTGCCTCGCTCCGAACCGGCTCCCTACAGGATCTCCTGGGTCACGAAGAGGTATCCCAGGGAAATCACGACCACGGCGATTGCAAGATAAGGCATGAGGATACAGATCCCAGGCAGGTCGTTGCAGACCTTGCTGTGCTTGCAGAGCTTACAGTTCTTCATGGATTCACCCTCGACCGATTGGACTACTTGGCCGCCCGATGGTGGTCTGGCTGGCGCTCTCGGTGACAGGAACCCCCGACAAGACCGTCACTTACGACCCTCATGCCTCTGCGCGACGTGACGCCGCGAGTCGGGTCAACTCCGCCTGGGCCCCGGGGAGCGGTATCCTTACCGAACCCGGAGGTTTAATCAAGGCCCCGGACGGGGCCATCCGTCGCCTACCCCGGCCGATTTGTTTCTGCCTTTTGGTCTTCATAACATAGTGTATCGATGGCCCATTTCAACGAGTCATGATGGCCGAGGCAGACCCAAAAGAGAGCCGATTCGTCTACAGCGCCACCCGGGCGCATTTCCAGCAGCCTGTGGTCAAGAATCCCGGCAAGGGTCCGGTCCTGGTGGCTTTCTGGGCCCGCTGGGCGGGTCCCTCCCTTCGCCAGGGCGAGCTCCCGAGGCGCCTGGCCTCCGAGTACGGCCGGGGATTCTTGCTGGTCAGCGTGGACACGGACAAAGAGACGGGAATCGCCAAGGAGCTGGGGCCCGATGACCCCCGCTCGGGCACTTGCCGCCGCCTGCTCTTCCAACATTGAGACGCGCCCCCTTGCCGCGGCCCAACCACCCGCATCCCTCGACCCAGATACCGAGGATCGGCTTCGTCAGTCTGGGCTGTCCCAAGGCCACGGTGGACTCGGAGCGAATCCTCACCCAGCTGCGGGCCGAGGGCTATGCCATGGTGCCGGACTACGCCCGGGCCGACCTGGTGATCGTCAACACCTGCGGCTTCATCGACGCCGCGGTGGAGGAGTCCCTGGAGGCCATCGGCGAGGCCCTGTCCGAGAACGGTCGCGTGGTGGTCACCGGCTGCCTGGGGGCCCGGGAGGAGCTGATCCGCGGCGCCCACCCGCGGGTGCTGGCGGTGACCGGACCCCAGGCCCTGGACGCGGTGATGGCGGCGGTCCACGCGGAGCTGCCGGCGCCCCACGACCCCTTCCTCAGCCTGGTCCCGCCTCAGGGGGTCAAGCTCACGCCCCGTCACTACGCCTATCTCAAGATCTCCGAGGGCTGCAACCACCGCTGCACCTTCTGCATCATCCCGAGCCTGCGGGGAGACCTGCGCAGCCGCCCGGTCGGGGAGGTCCTGACGGAGGCCGAGCGCCTGGTGGACTCCGGGGTGCGGGAGCTCCTGCTCATCGCCCAGGACCTGAGCGCCTATGGCCTGGACCTGCGCTACCGGCCGGACTTCTGGAAGGGCCGGCCCCTGCGCACGGACCTCCTCACCCTGGCCCGCACCCTGGGCGAGCTGCCCGCCTGGGTACGGCTGCACTATGTCTACCCCTATCCCCAAGTGGACGCGCTGATCCCGCTGATGGCGGAGGGCCTGATCCTTCCCTACCTCGACATGCCGCTCCAGCAC
>JBAPYD010000518.1:0-6660 GCA_049284555.1 Chromatiaceae bacterium
TAGCCGCAGATACTCTCCATAGCCTTCCCGCTGCAGATCCGCGGCAGGAATGAACCGGAGCGCGGCGGAGTTGATGCAATACCGTAGCCCCGTCGGTGCCGGTCCGTCGTCGAAGACGTGGCCCAGGTGGGAGTCGCCGTAGCGGGAGCGCACCTCGGTGCGCGCCATCCAGAGGCTCCGGTCTTGGCGCTTCACGATCAGGTCGGGCTCCAGGGGGGAGTGGAAGCTCGGCCAGCCGGTGCCGGAGTCGAACTTGTCGCGGGAGCTGAACAGGGGCTCACCGGAGACCACGTCCACGTAGATGCCCTCCTCGTGATTGTTCCAGTAGCGGTTGCGGAAGGCGGGCTCGGTGCCTTCCTCCTGGGTCACCTCGTACTGGAGGGGATCGAGGCGGCGCTTGATCTCGTCCTGGGGCGGCCGTTGCCAGCGACCCACGTCAGCCGCAGGGGCATTGGACGACTGTCCCGCAGCGGGGGCCGCCTCGGCGGTGGCCGGTCCTGGGCCTCGGACGAGGTAGAGGACCGCCGCGGCCACGGGGACGAGGGCGATCAGTGGGATCAGGGTATGCGGTCTGCTCATCTGCGCTCACCTCGACAGGGTTTCGGGTGCCCGGCGATCGGGCCCCGTTTCGCAGGTTATGACCGGTTTCGTCCTTTCGGATTCCCTCCCCCTGGGTTGAGGGTGCCGCAAGAGTCCCCTCCCCCCTTGCAGAGGGTGTCGCAAAGGGTAGCCGGCGCGGTGCTGTCGCGGCGCAGGCCGGGGGCGGGTCGTCTGCGAAACGACAGCTTGCGTGCTCCTCCCCTCACCCCAACCCCTCTCCCCTCCGGGGCGAGGGGCTTTTGCCACACTTTTGTGTCAGAAAAGGTGGCCGCGGATGACCTCGATCGCCTCGTCAATGTGCTGGAAGGCGTGGTCGCCGCCGTCCCAGATCAGGAGCCGGCCGCAGGGTTTGTAGAGCGACTCGGCGATCCGGTAGTCGATCACCTCGTCGCCCCGGTCCAGGAACAGGGTGGTGGGGATCCCGTCGCAGGGGTCGGGCACGCCATAGGGTCGGGTTCGATCGATCAGCTCCGCGGTGACTCGATAGCGCTCACCCCTGACCGTCGTCATCATCTCGCCGATGCGATGCTGGAAGAGCGTCCAGGGGGTCAGGGCGGGGTTGATCAGGTAGAGGTGGGAGACGGGAAACCGGCGTGCCAGCCATTGGCCGTAGAAGCCACCCATGGAGCTGCCGAGCACGGCCGGACACGGCGCGTCCAACTCCGTGAAGAAGGCCGAGAGCCGCGCGACCGCCGCCTCGGGCTCATGGGCCGGGTAGTCGGGGGCGACGACCGGATGGGGGGCGAGCCTTTCGCGCAGGAGCGCCGCCTTGGCGGACCCGCTGGAGCTGTTGAGTCCGTGGAGATAGACGAGCATGGGCTTCGGGCCTATGGACAGGTCTCCGGGCGCAACCCGTTCGGACGCCCTCACTCCACCTCGTAGGCGAGGTTGGGCCCGAGCCAGCGCTCCACCTCGGCGACGCGCATGCCCTTGCGCTCCGCGTAGTCTGCGACCTGGTCCCGATTGATCTTGCCGACCGCGAAGTAGCGGCTCTCCGGGTGGGAGAAGTAGAGCCCCGAGACCGCCGCCGTGGGGACCATGGCCTTGGACTCGGTGAGCCAGATGCCGGTGTTGCGCTCCGCGTCCAGCAAGCGCCAGAGCAGGTCCTTCTCGGTGTGATCCGGGCAGGCGGGGTAGCCGAGGGCCGGACGGATGCCCTGGTATCGCTCCTCGATCAGGGCCTCGTTGGACAGCCCTTCCTCGGACGCGTAGCGCCAGTGACGGGTGCGCACCCGCTGGTGGAGCATCTCGGCCAGGGCCTCCGCGAGCCGGTCGGCCAGGGCCTTGAGCATCAGGGCCGAGTAGTCGTCGTGCTCGGACTCGAAGCGCTTGACGTGCGCGTCGATGCCGATCCCGGCGGTGCAGGCGAAGCCGCCCACGTAGTCCGGGATGCCCGTGTCCTCAGGGGCGATGAAGTCCGCGAGACACTCGTTGTGCTTGCCCGACGGCTGGCGCCCCTGCTTGCGCAGGAAATGGAAGGTCAGCCGCGGATCCGAGCGGGTCTCGTCCCCATAGACCAGGACGTCGTCCCCCACCGCGTTGGCGGGGAAGAGCCCGATCACGGCCCGGGCCTCGAGCCAGTGCTCGGTCAGGATCCGGTGCAGCATCGCCAGGGCATCGTCGTGCAGCTTGCGGGCCTCCTCGCCCTTCTCGGGATCGTCCAGTATCTGGGGGTAGCGTCCCCTGAGCTGCCAGGCGTGGAAGAAGAAGGTCCAGTCGATGTAGGCCGCGATCTCATCCAGGGGGATGTTGTGGAAGACCTGGATGCCGGGCTCCGCGGGGGTGGGGGGCTGGTAGCGGGACCAATCGACGGGGATCGGGTTCGCCCGGGCCTCGGCGATGGGGATCAGGTCCCGGGCCTCGTCCCGGCTGGCCCGCCGGGCGCGTACCTCGGCGTACTCGGTGCGGATGCCCGCCACGTAGCGCGCCTTGAGGTCCCTGGAGAGCAGGCTCCCGGCGACACCCACGGCGCGGGAGGCGTCCTTCACGTGGACCACCGGATGCTCGTAGTGGGGCTCGATCTTGACCGCCGTGTGCAGCTTCGAGGTCGTCGCTCCCCCGATCAAGAGGGGCACGGTGAAGCCCTGGCGCTGCATCTCCTTGGCCACGTGGACCATCTCGTCCAGGGACGGGGTGATCAGGCCCGAGAGCCCGATGATGTCGGCCTTGACCGCCCGCGCCTCGGCGAGGATGCGGTCCGCCGGGACCATGACGCCCAGGTCCACCACATCGTAGTTGTTGCACTGGAGCACGACCCCGACGATGTTCTTTCCGATGTCGTGGACGTCTCCCTTGACGGTGGCGAGCAGGATGCGCCCCTGGGTATCGCCCTCGCACTTCTCGGCCTCCAGGAAGGGCTCCAGGTAGGCGACCGCCTTCTTCATCACCCGGGCGGACTTCACGACCTGGGGCAGGAACATCTTGCCCTCGCCGAACAGGTCCCCCACCACGTTCATGCCGTCCATCAGCGGCCCCTCGATGACGCCGATGGGCCGGTCGAGCTTCTGGCGGGCCTCCTCGGTGTCGGCCTCGATGTGGTCCGTGATGCCCTTGATGAGGGCATGCTGGATGCGCTCCTCCACCGGTCGGTCCCGCCACGCCAGGTCCTGCTTGTTCTCGACGCCCGATCCGTCCCCTTTGTATTTCGGCGCCAGGTCGATCAGGCGCTCGGTGGCGTCCGGGCGGCGGTTCAGGATCACGTCCTCCACCGCCTCGCGCAGCTCCGCCGGCAGGTCGTCGTAGACGGCGAGCTGGCCGGCGTTGACGATCCCCATGTCCATGCCGGCCCGGATGGCGTGATAGAGGAAGACCGAGTGGATGGCCTCCCGAACCGGGTTGTTGCCGCGGAAGGAGAAGGAGACGTTGGAGACCCCGCCCGAGACCTTGGCGTAGGGCAGCTCCGCCTTGATGCGCCGGGTGGCCTCGATGAAATCAACGGCGTAGTTGTTGTGCTCGTCGATGCCGGTGGCGACCGCGAAGATGTTGGGGTCGAAGATGATGTCCTCGGGGGGGAAGCCGATCTCGTCCACCAGGATGCGGTAGGCGCGCTGGCAGATGGCGAACTTGCGCTCCTCCGTGTCCGCCTGGCCCTGCTCGTCGAAGGCCATCACCACGACAGCCGCCCCGTAGCGCCGGCACAGCTTGGCGTGCTCCCGGAAGGGTCCCTCGCCCTCCTTAAGGCTGATGGAGTTGACGATGGATTTCCCCTGGACGCACTTGAGGCCCGCCTCGATCACCTCCCACTTGGAGGAGTCGATCATCACCGGCACCCGGGCGATGTCCGGCTCGGCGGCGATCAGGTTCAGGAACCGCGTCATGGCCGCCTTGGAGTCCAGCATGGCCTCGTCCATGTTGACGTCGATCACCTGGGCCCCGTTCTCCACCTGATTGCGGGCCACGTCCAGGGCGGCCTCATAATCTCCCTTGAGGATCAGGCGCTTGAATGCGGCGGAGCCGGTGACGTTGGTGCGCTCTCCGACGTTGATGAAGCTGGCTGTTCGGGTCATGACGGGGTAGGGGTTCGCCGGGTACAGAACGGGGACTGGATTGCCGAGGGGGGAAACTCTAACACGCCACCCTCGCGGGCTGCGGTTGGGAGCCCTTGGGCGAGGGGGCATTCGTTGCGTTTGCCTCCCGGCTCAAAGCTGCATGGCAACGTCTGGACTGCCCTCCTCGTGTGAGGATGCGGCATCCAGCGACGCCTGCGTCGCGGTGACCTCAGTGGTCGTGGGACAGGGACACTCGCGACCAAGCAACCGAACGAGTGGCAGCACCGGCCCCCTTCAACCGGGAGCCTGGGCCGGCGGGACAGGTCCCAGCCGCGGCCAGAGAAACCCCGTCCTGGCCCAATAGGCCGCATACTCCGGGAGGGTGCGCAGGAACTTGCGCTCCTCGATCTTGGCTCGCGCGATCTGCAGGGCCACCGAGGGGACGAAGATCCAGAATCCCACCGGGGTGCCCGAGAGGATCGCGATTCCCAGGACATGGACGATCTCCCCGAGATAGAGCGGGTGGCGGATGCGCGCGTAGGGACCCGTGGTCACCAGGGTACGGACCGCGGCCCGCAGCCCGAAGGAGCGCCTGAGGTGACTGATGGACCAGATGCTGAAGCAGACCCCGATGAATCCGATGGCGAAGCCGGCCAGGCTCAGATAGAAGGCGTAGAGGGGTGTGAGCGACCTTAGCCAGGCGATGGTCTCGGGCGAATAGCCCGGCAGGAGCTGGCGTACCTGCGGGAACGACAGCAGGGTGAATCCGATGACGGGGATAAAGACCGTGAGCAGCGGAAAGGCGTTCTCCCAGAACCCCTGGGGGCGGCTCTTGGCCTCGGAGCGTACGATGAAGCTGTAGAAGACGAGGGCGTCGAAGGCGATCGCCGTGACGAAATACAACAGGTAAGAAAGCTGGTTGACCAGGTAGTAGCGGACGCCGGGGGCATAGGTGCCGATCTCTTCGACGTTTCGGATCAGCTGCCAAAGCTGGGGGTTGTTGGTGAGGTACAGCCATAGGGCGTAGAGCTTGGCGCCCACGATGAGCGCGAAGAGGACGATGGGGGCCCCATCGCGGCGGAGCTTCGATCTGTCCATGGCCTTGGGTCTGTTTGCCGGGTGTAGAGCCAGGCCAATAGTGTGCGCGCGAAGCCCCGCAGAAGCGATCCTCTCGGCGAGGCAGAGACGCTCGGGGCGCACGCTGCGGCCGGGCACCCCCGGGTGTCAGGGCGTTATCGGGGGCCGTCCCCCCGATCCCCGTCCGTCAGCTCGCTCGGGCTCTCGGG
The DNA here is from genome assembly GCA_049284555.1 of Chromatiaceae bacterium. Classification (GTDB taxonomy): domain Bacteria; phylum Pseudomonadota; class Gammaproteobacteria; order Chromatiales; family Chromatiaceae; genus Thiodictyon. The sequence goes on from JBAPYD010000518.1 coordinate 5,375, forward strand.
TCGTGATGAGCCCCGGCAGGAGAGCCCATCAGGACCGCTCGTTGAGCCATTTTCCGATGGCGGGGGTGACCTCCTTCTGGGCCTTGCCGCTCACGTAGATGCCGATGTGGCCGCCCGGGAACGCGAGCTCGGTGTAGTCGCTGGTCGAGGTAAGCCCCTGCAGGGCCTTGGACGCGTCCGGTGGGACCAGGTGATCCTGCATGGCGAAGATGTTGAGCACCGGGCAGGTGATGCGCTTGAGGTCCACGAGGTCGTCCCCCAGCAGGACGCCGCCGTTGATGAATCCGTTGTGCTGGTAGAAGTCCTTGATGAACTGGCGGAAGGTCTCGCCCGCCTGATCCGGGCTGTCGAAGATCCATTTCTCCATGCGCAGGAAGTTCCTGACCTTGTCCGGGTCGTCCAGCAGATCGACCATATTGATGTACTTCTGCCCCGTCAGGCTGAAGGGCTTGAGCGACAGGAAGGTCCAGTTCAGGAGCTCGCCGGGGATGTTGCCCATGGTGTCGATCGCCAGGTCGATGTCCACGTTCTGGACCCAGGCCGAGAGGAGGTTGTCAGGCGTCTTGAAGTCGACCGGCGTGACCATGGTCACCAGGTTCCGCACCTTGTCCTGGTGCAGGGAGCTGTACATCAGGCTGAAGGCGCCCCCCTGGCAGATCCCCAGCAGGTTGATGCGGTCAACGCCGTGGGCCTCCCGGATGAAGTCCACGCAGCGGTCCAGGTAGCCGTTGACATAGTCGTCCAGCGTGAGGGCGCGGTCCGCCTGGTCCGGGTAGCCCCAGTCGATCAGGTAGACATCCTGGCCCGTGGCGAGCAGGCCCTTGATGGTGGATCTGTCCTCCTGGATGTCGGTCATGTAGGGTCGGTTGACCAGGGCATAGACGATGAGCAGGGGGACCGGGCGGCGGGGCGAGCCCTCGGCGGCCTGGTACCGGTAGAGGACCAGCTTGTCCTCGCTGTAGACGGCGTGCTTGGGTGTGACACCGGTGTCGATCTTGTCCGCGTTGAGCAGGTTCTCCATGCCCTGCCCCAGCTTGCGGGTGTAATCGAGCATTTCCTGGGTGAGCTTGTCCGGACGGATGTCGATGGGGATCAAAGGGGTTCTCCTGGTGGCTGGTCTGTACCGCGACGCGTGCCCGACTGCGACTGATCCATGGGGATGGATCAGTCGCTCGCGGGCTTGCTGGCGGCCTTCTTGCGCGGGGCCGTCTCTTTTGCGGTCGTCGGCCTCGCGGCCACGGACGGCCGTGGAGCCGGGGTCGCCCGGGGCTTGGATTGTCCCCGGG
>JBAPYD010000519.1:0-10060 GCA_049284555.1 Chromatiaceae bacterium
AGTGGATTATGTGGCTTTCCTAACGCCATATCTACAAGAACATCTTAATTATCTGATGCGATTGCCCTGTCGGGGGGGTCGACGCATGCTGGAACAAATGAGCGCAACGCCCTGCTCCTCATAGCCGATTCTCGGATTCAGCTCTCTCACGGCCGGGAAGGGATCTGCCGCGTCTTCAGGCGGTCGTGATGCGCCGCCACAGGCGGCCGTCGTTCCTGAGCAGATCGCCCGCAGCCTTGGGTCCCCAGGTGCCGGCCGCGTAGTTGGGGAAGTCCCGGGCCGGCAGGGCGCGCCAGACGTCCATGACCGACTGGACGATCTCCCAGCCCTTCTCCACCGTGTCGGCGTGCTTGAAGAGGGTCGCGTCCCCGTTCATGCAGTCGTAGATGAGGGTCTCGTAGCCGGTGGCCGGGGCGTTGCCGAAATAATCCGCGTAGCAGAAGTCCATGTTGACCGTGCCGATGCGCATCTGGGGGCCCGGCATCTTGGCGCTGAAGCCGAGCTGGATGCCCTCGTTCGGCTGTATTCGAAGCACCATCATGTCCGGGTTCATCTGCTCCACGTCCGTGTCCTTGAACATGATCTTGGGGGCCTTCTTGAACTGGACGGCGACCTCGGTGTGTTGGGCGGGGAGGCGCTTTCCCGTGCGCAAATAGAAGGGCACCCCGGCCCAGCGCCAGTTGTCCAGGTTGAGCTTCAGGGCGGCATAGGTCTCGGTCCGGGAATCGGGGGCCACCCCCGGGGACGACCGATAGGCCGCGACCTGCTCGCCGCTGGGCATGGTTCCCTCCCCGTATTGGCCGCGCACTGCGTTGGTCAGAACCTCCTCCGGGGTCAGGGGATGCACGGCGTCGAGCACCTTGTTGACCTCGTCCCGGACCGCGGCTGCCTCGAAGGAATTGGGGGGCTCCATGGCCAGGAATCCCAGGAGCACCAGCAGATGGTTCGGGATCATGTCGCGCAGGGCCCCCGCCTCCTCGTAATAGGGACCCCGGTGCTCCACCCCCACGGACTCCGCCACCGTGATCTGCACATGATCGATGTGCTGGCGGTTCCACAGGGGCTCGATGAATCCGTTGGCGAAGCGGAAGACCATGATGTTCTGGACGGTCTCCTTGCCCAGGTAGTGGTCTATGCGGTAGATCTGGTCCTCGTCCAGGGTCTCGTGCAGCAGGCCGTTGAGCGCCCGGGCGGACTCGGCATCCTGGCCGAAGGGCTTCTCGATGATGACGCGGCGCCAGTCGTCGGGGCTCTCCGCGGTGAGGCCCACCTCCCCCAGGTTGCGGGTGATGTCGCCGAACAGGCTCGGGGGTACCGCCAGGTAGAAGAGATAATTCCCCTCGGTTCCCCGCTCGCCGTCGATGCGCGACAAACGCTGGCACAGGGCCTCATAGGTCGCCGGGTCCAGCATGTTGCCCTTCATGTAGTGCAGCCGCTCGCACAGTCGATCCCAGGTCTCCTGGACCCAGGCGGAGCCGAGGTGCTCGCGTGCCTCGTTGGCCAGCAGCTCCCGGAAGCCCTGGTCGTCGAGCTCCAGGCGATCCAGTCCCAGCACGGCGAAGGTGTCCGGCAGGAGCTTTCCGTTGCACAGGTGGAAGAGGGCGGGGATCAGCTTGCGCTTGGTGAGGTCGCCCCCGGCCCCGAAGATGATCATCGCATTGGGCGGGGCGGGGGGCGTGGTCTCGGAGCTCAGACGCTGTAGGGGCATGGGGGTCTCCGAAAGACGGGCCGAGGGACGAGGGCCGGGGTTCAGCAGTGGCCCTTACTCCTTTGGTTTCTCGTGATGGCCGCCGAACTGGTAGCGCATGGCGGAGAGGAGCTGGTTGGCGAAGTCCGCCTCTCCCCGCGAGCTGAAGCGCTCGTACAAAGCGGTGGTCAGGAGGGGCGCCGGGGTGCCGGTCTCGATCGCGGCGAGGCAGGTCCACCGGCCCTCGCCCGAATCGGAGACGCGACCGCCGAACGACTTTAGATCCGGGTCCTCGTGCAGCGCGATGGCGGTGAGGTCCAGCAGCCAGGAGGCCACCACGCTGCCGCGCCGCCACACCTCCGCCACCTCCGCCACGTCAATGTCGTACTGATAGTGCTCGGGGTTGCTCAAGGGGGCGGTCTCGGCGTCGATCGCGTGATCCTGCCGGCCCACGCCCGCGTGGCGGAGCAGGTTGAAGCCCTCCGCGTACGCGGCCATGAGGGCGTACTCGATCCCGTTGTGGACCATTTTGACAAAGTGTCCGGCACCATTGGGGCCACAGTGCAGATAGCCCTGCTCGGATGGGCTGTGTGGTCCGCCGCGCCCGGCGGTGCGCTCGATGGTGCCGGGTCCGGGGGCCAGGGTTGCGAAGATGGGGTCGAGCCGCTGCACCGCCTCCGTGTCCCCCCCGATCATGAGGCAATAGCCCCGCTCCGCGCCCCAGACCCCGCCGCTGGTGCCGCAATCCACGAAGTGGATGCCCAGGGGCCTGAGCCGTTCGGCGTGGGCGATATCCTCACGGTAGTTGGAGTTGCCCCCATCGATGATGGTGTCCCCGGCGGCGAGCCGGGGCGTCAGTTCGTCGATCACCCGGTCCACCACCGCCGCCGGGACCATGATCCAGACGTTGCGGGGGGGCGCCAGCTTGGCGCACAGGTCCGCGAGGTCCTTCGCCCCCGTCGTGCCCTGTTGGACGAGGGCCTGGACCGCGGCCGGGTCCCGGTCGTAGACGACGCATTGGTGCCCCGCGCGCATCAGGCGCAGGACCATGTTGGCACCCATACGGCCGAGTCCGATCATACCGAGCTGCATGGCGGGCTTACTCCTCTCAAGCTCAAAGATGTCTGGGCGATTGGATCACTGGCTCTGGCCTTTGCTCCCGGAAATAGCGGATCTGGCGCCGCCGCGCCCTGATCGAGGATCAGACTTAGGAGCGGGGCAGTGGCTAAGGCTTTGACCCCAAAGATCCGATTCGTGTTTATTTGCGTTCATTCGCGGACCATCCTCACGACGACGGCCCCGGCTCAGATCGGATGTCCCTCCAGCACCACGACGCTGCGCGCGGGGACCTTGACGCGTCCCGGCGGGATCGCGGTCTGCCTCCCCGGCTCCCAGACCCCGGGCTCCTGGGCCGTAGCCACCGCGAGGTGCCAGCCTCGGCCCTCGAGGCTCGGCACCGCGAACTCGGCCTCCTCGGTGTCCATGTTCAGCATCACGTGCAGGGGCGGCTCGTCGGGTGAGGTCCCGGCAAGGGTGAAGGCTAGCCGTCGGTTGAGTGGATTGTCCCAGTCGGGTTGGCGGAGCCCCACACCGTGCCAGGTGATGTCGGGCAAGGCCTGCCCTTCCTCGGAAAGGCCTGTGAGGAACCGGTCTCGCGTCAGGGTGGGGTGGCGGCGGCGCAGCCGGATCAGGCCACGCACGTGCTCGTACATGAGGCGGTTCTCATCGAGCTGTCCCCAGTCGACCCAGGAGATGGCGTTGTTCTGACAGTAGGTGTTGTTGTTGCCCTGCTTGGTCCGCAGCATCTCATCGCCGCTGAGCAGCATGGGCACCCCCTGGCTCAGCATCAGGATGGTGACGAAATTGCGGGCCTGGCGGCGGCGCAGGGACAGGATCTCGGGGTCGTCGGTGGGGCCCTCGATTCCGCAGTTCCAGGACAGGTTGTGGTTGTGCCCGTCCCGATTGCCCTCGCCGTTGGCCTCGTTGTGCTTCTGGTTGTAGCTCACCAGGTCCCACAGACTGAAGCCGTCGTGGCAGGTGACGAAGTTCACCGAGTTCATCGGCAGGCGCCCCCGGGGCTCGTAGAGGTCGCTGGAGCCCGCGATGCGGGTGGCGACCTCGGGGACCAAGCCGGGGTCGCCGCGCACGTAGGCGCGGATCAGGTCGCGATAGCGGCCGTTCCATTCGGCCCAGCGGAAGCCGGGGAAGTCCCCGACCTGGTAGAGACCCGCCGCGTCCCAGGCCTCGGCGACGATGTGGGAGCGGTTGAGCAAAGGGGCCAGCTCGATGTGCCAGAGGAGCGGGGCATGATACTGGGGATTGCCGTCCTCCCCGCGGGCCATGGCGCTCGCCAGATCGAAGCGGAATCCGTCCACATGCATCTGACGCACCCAATAGAGGAGGGCGTCCACCAGGAAGCGGGCCACCAGGGGGTGGTTGCAGTTGACCGTGTTGCCGCAGCCCGTGTAGTCGCGGTAGCGGCGTCGGTCAGTGAAGTCCAGATGGTAGAAGGTCTCGTTCCCCAGTCCCTTGAAGCTGATGGTCGGCCCGCCCTCGCCCCCTTCGGCGGTGTGGTTGAAGACCACGTCGAGTATGACCCCGATCCCCGCCCGGTGCAGGGCCTTGACCATGTCCCGGAACTCGTCCCGCGCGCGGCCCGGATCCACGGCGAAATGGGGGTGAGGCGCGAAGAAGCTATGGGTGCTGTAACCCCAGTAGTTCTGCAGGTCCAGTTGGGCTGTCTGGGGGGGGACGTCCTCGGGGTCGAAGGCCATGACCGGCATCAGCTCCACATGGGTGATGCCCAGGTCCTGGAGGTGGGGGATCTTCTCGGCCACCGCCGAAAAGGTGCCGGGGTGGGCTACCGCGGCACTCTGGTGGCGGGTGAAGCCGCCCACGTGCATCTCGTAGATGACGGCCTCATTGAGCGGCACATGCAGGGGCTCGTCACCCTCCCAGTCATAGGTGTCCCGGAGCACCCGGGCGCGCATGGCGCTTCCCAGGTTGTCGCCCGGGCGGCACGCGAGCTCCCGGTTCCACAAACGGTCGCTGACCGTGGTGGCCCAGGGGTCGAGCAGGGCCTTGCCCCCATCGATCCGGCAGCCGGTCTCACGGGTGTCGCATCGCCCGTTCACCCGCCAGTTGTAATAGGTGCCGTCCGGCAGATCCTCCACCAGGCAGTGCCAGAAGAGGAAGGTGCGGTTGATCCGGGGGTCCAGGTCGATGATCTGGAATGGGCTCTGGTCCTGTTCCCCCTCGAACAGCAGCAGCTCCACCTGCTCGGCGAACCGCGAGATGATGCAGAAGTTGACTCCGCCTTCCACGAAGGTGGCGCCTCCCTGGTCCCAGCGACCGGGTTGCACGCGGTACCTGGATGCAGTCATCGGTGGCTCTCCGGGTCGCTGTGTTGCATTCGCCTGATCGGTTCGACCCGATGCCTCGGGTCCCGGGCCATCGCTGCCGCCACATCGCGGATTGAGCGCGCTCGGGCGACGCCCAATCAAACCAGCTTGTGGCCGTTCGGCGCAAGGGCAAGGCCCGGCGCCTCAGCGCATTGCCGCGGGGCGCGCCAACCCGGCCAGGCCTTGCTTTTTCCGGGAGCCTGGATACCCTGCCAGGCAGCTCCGGGTCCCGCGCTTCGGGACCCCCTCCCCCATTGCCACTCGCCCCACCCGAAAGTCCCATGACCCTTCTCGCGCTCGAATCCGTTGGCCTCTCCTATGGCCTTCCCCCGTTGTTGGAGGGCGTGTCCTTTGCGATCGAGAAGGGCGAGCGGATCTGTCTCATCGGGCGTAACGGGGCGGGCAAGTCCACCCTGCTCAAGCTGATCGCGGGCGAGGTCCCGCCGGATTCGGGCGCCGTGCGTGCGGGGCAGGGGGTGCGTGTCGCCCGGCTGGCCCAGGAGATCCCCCGGCACGCGGATGCGAGCGTCTTCGACCTGGTGGCCGAGGGGCTGGGGGATCTAGGCGACCTGGTGGCGCAGTACTACCGTCTCTCCCATGGGCTCGGGGCCCACGCCGGCCAGGAAGACCTGGATCGCCTGTCGCGGGTCCAGCAGGCGCTCGAGGAGCGGGGCGGCTGGGCCATCGAGCAGCGCACCGAGCGGGTCATCTCGCGCCTGGGCCTGGATGGCGACGCCCCGTTTAATGCCCTGTCGGGTGGTCTCCAGCGGCGGGTGCTGCTGGCCCAGGCCCTGGTGGGGGAGCCGGACCTGCTGCTGCTGGACGAGCCCACCAACCATCTGGATATCGACTCCATCGATTGGCTCGAGGGCTTCCTCCAGGACTTCCCCGGGGCCCTGCTCTTCGTCACCCACGATCGGCGCTTCCTCGAGCGCCTGGCGACGCGCATCCTGGAGCTCGATCGGGGTGGCATTACGGACTGGCCAGGAGACTGGCAGAACTACCTTCGGCGCCGCGAGGAGCGCCGCCATGCGGAGGAGCAGGCCAACGCCCAGCTCGATCGTAAGCTGGCGGAGGAGGAGGTGTGGATCCGCCAGGGCATCAAGGCCAGGCGTACCCGCAACGAGGGACGGGTGCGGGCCCTCAAGTCCCTGCGGGACGAGCGTCGGGCACGCCGCACGGAGCTGGGGACGGCACGCCTGCGCCTGAGCGAGTCGGAGCGCTCCGGCAAGCTGGTGGTCGAGGCCGAAGGGGTCGGCTACGGCTGGGAGGGTCGGCAGCTGATCCGCGACCTCGACACCCTGATCCTGCGGGGCGACAAGGTCGGCATCATCGGTCCCAACGGCTCGGGCAAGAGCACCCTCTTGAGGCTGCTGCTGGGGGAGCTGGAGCCTCAGGCCGGGACCATCCGCCGGGGCACCAACCTCCAGGTGGCCTACTTCGACCAGCTGCGGGCCCAGCTCGACCCGGACAAGACGGTCCAGGAGAACGTGGCGGAGGGAAGCGACCAGGTGAGCGTCGATGGCCGCAGCCGCCATGTCCTCTCCTATCTGCGGGATTTCCTGTTCACGCCGGAGCGGGCCCGCCAGCCGGTCAAGGCCCTCTCCGGCGGCGAGCGCAACCGATTGCTCCTTGCCAAGCTCTTCACCCGGCCGGCCAACCTGCTGGTGCTGGACGAGCCCACCAACGACCTGGACGCCGAGACCCTGGAGCTGCTGGAGGAGCTGCTGATCCAGTTCAGCGGGACCCTGCTCCTGGTGAGCCATGATCGGGCCCTGCTGGACAACGTGGTCACCAGCACCCTCGTGTTCGAAGGGGATGGAGTGGTCCGGGAATATGTCGGCGGATACGAGGACTGGCTGCGCCAGCGACCCCCGCCCGCCACTGCCTCCCCGAAGGTCCCGGAGGTCGCCCCGCCCCCGAGCACCAAGACAGCCGGGGCGCAGATCAAGCGCCCGACCGCCAAGCTGAGCTTCAAGGAGTCCCGGGAGCTGGAGGGGCTGCCCGCGCGCATCGAGGCCCTGGAGGCGGAGCAGGAGTCCCTCCATGACCGACTCGCGGACCCCGCCCTCTACCAGGGGGATGGCAGCGCCGTGGCGGCCGCCAAGGGCCGCTTGGCCGCGCTCGAGTCCGAGCTCGCTTCGGCCTATGCGCGCTGGGAGGCCCTGGAGGAGCGGCGTTGAGCGCGGGTCCATGCGCGGCGCTCCCGTGCCGGTCCACGCTGGTCACCCCGGTGCCCGCTGCATTACCATCCCGCGCCCGTGGTCCCGAAGCTCAACCCCTGAAGCTCCACCAGAATCCAGCAGAACGATCCCATGAAGTTCACGGTCGAGGCATTCCGCTCCTGGCCCCACAAGTGCGTCACCCTGCTCGGCATGTCCGGGGTGGGGAAGACCTATCTGTCGGCCATCCTCCGGCGTAGCGACTGGTTCCACTACTCGGGCGATTACCGGATCGGCACCCGCTATCTCGACGAGCACATCCTGGACCTGGTCAAGGCCCACGCCATGCGCGACCCCTTCCTGCGGGACCTGCTGCGCAGCGACTGGATCTTCATCCGCAACAACATCAAGGTGAACGATCTGGGACCTGTCCTGAGCTTCGTGGGCAAGTTGGGGAACCCGGAGCTCGGGGGGTTGCCCCTGGCGGAGTTCAGCCGCCGTCAGGCGCTCTACCGGGAGGCGGAGATCGCGGCCATGCTGGACGTGCCGGTATTCATCCGCAAGGCCCAGGAGATCTATGGCTATGCCAACCTGGTCAATGACGTCGGCGGCAGCCTGTGCGAGCTCGACGAGCCGCGGGTGATCGACCTGCTGGCCGAGCACAGCCTGATCCTCTACATCCGGGTGCCGGAGGCCGACGAGATCAAGCTCATCCAGCGCGCCCAGGCGGATCCCAAGCCCCTGTACTACCGCCCCGAGTTCCTGCGCGCCGCCGTCAAGGATTACCTCGAGGTCCGGGGGCTGGAGTACGTGGCCCAGATCGACCCGGACGAGTTCACCCGCTGGGTCTTTCCGCGGCTCTTTCACTCGCGGGTCCCCCGCTACGAGGCCATCGCACGGCCTCATGGATATACCGTCTCCTCCGAGGAGGTGGCCCAGGTGCGGGACGAGCGGGACTTCCTGCAGCTCCTGGAAACGGCCATCGCCCGCGCCGAGGGCGAGTGAGCCGACGCCGCCATGCCCATCGTCGCCCACAATCATCTGCCCACCTTCGCCCGCCTGCGGGCGTCGGGCCACAACATCCTGGACCCGGACCGGGCGCTGCACCAGGACATCCGGGAACTGCACATCGGGCTGCTGAACATGATGCCGGATGCGGCCCTGGAGGCGACCGAGCGCCAGTTCTTCCGGCTGATCGGTCAGAGCAACCAGATCGCCCAGTTCTATGTCCATCCATTCACCCTGGATGCCCTGCCGCGCTCGCCCCAGGCCACGGACCATGTCCGTCGTTACTACGAGCCCTTCGCGCGCATTCGTGAGGACGGGTTGGACGCGCTCATCATCACGGGGGCCAATGTCACGGGCCCCGACCTCTCCCAGGAGCCCTTCTGGGAGCCATTGAGCGAGGTCGTCGCCTGGGCCTGGGACAATGTCAGCTCCACCCTGTGCTCCTGTCTCGCGACCCATGCGGTCCTTCAGTTCCGTTATGGCCAGCGGCGCCGATCCCTGGGGTTCAAGCGTTGGGGGGTCTTTCCACACCGGGTCGTGGAGCGGGGCCATCCCTTGGTGGGCACGGTCAACACCTTGTTCGACGTCCCCCATTCCCGCTTCAACGAGATCGGCAAGGATCAGTTCGATGCGGCCGGCCTGCGGGTGCTGGTCGAGAGCGATCTCGCCGGGGTGCATCTGGCCGTGAGCGCGGACGGCTTCCGGCAGGTCTTCTTCCAGGGACATCCGGAGTACGACACCATCTCGCTGCTCAAGGAGTACAAGCGCGAGGTCAACCGCTTCGCGGCGGGCGAGCGGGCGGACTACCCGCCCTTCCCGGACAACTATTTCTGCCTCCAGTCCAGGGCCATCTTCGACGAGCACGAGGGGCGGGTGCGGCTCGCGATGGAGCGCGGCCAGGAGCCACCCGCCCTGCCCGAGGGGCTCGTCACCTGGCGGCTCGACAACACCTGGCATGACACCGCCGAGGGTGTGGTTGGCAACTGGATGGGTCTGGTCTACCAGGTCACCCACAGCGACCGCAAGCTGCCCTTCATGGCGCACGTCGACCCGGCGGATCCCCTGGGGCTCGGCTGGAGCGGCACCCCCTGAGCCGGGCCTCGCTCGGGCAGTCGTCGCCCGATCAGGCTTGCTCGTCGCCTCTCGGGCCGTCTCCGGCTCGTTCCCGCATCCTGTTGAAAGGGCGCCGCGTCCAAGCGTGCCGCCTGCTTGTACGGAACTTCACGCCACAAATTGCCGACTAACGGCGATTTTCGAATCCCAAGCGGTCGGCGAGCCGTGTCTGTATCCTTTTAGCGACAGGATCGAGCGGGATCGTGGGGCTCCGCGCGCCACGTAATCGACATCCTTACGGCTAAATATTTCTGATAGTTAACGAAGATCTCATGTTTTCAGTCTTGTCCATTGTGTCATTTTAGTACTAGACTTGAGTTGTGAGAGTTGGTTTGTGACTCGGAAGATACAGGTTGGCTTCCACTGATCATCCGAGTGCAAGATGCCATCCGAGTGCAAGACAGAACAACGTGGCGAGCGAGACGATCCCGTGCGAGCAGCCAGTTCGTATTCGAAAGGTAGGTCAAAGATGTTGAGCCAAGACGACAACCAGATCCGTTACAAGTGGGATCCGAAGACCAGTACCGGCTTTCAGCTGCGCTTCGACGCCGAGGCGGCTGCGCAAGGCGGGCACTATTGCTATCACGTAGAGGATTGGACCTGCCGCACCGTGACCAACGAGTGGCAGTGTGAAAGCCTCGACGAGGCCCTGGGGGTGTTGAGCCGCCTGTTCACGATCGACGTCGAGC